>DATKAN010000043.1 GCA_035498035.1 Nitrospiria bacterium | reverse complement strand
ACGGAAAATTACACCCGGATTTCCTTCTACAGGGCCTTTTGGGGAATGATTGTGAATGTCATCCTGAATTTTCTTCTTATCCCTCGCTATGGAGTTAACGGCGCCGCGGTCGCGACCCTGATCTCGCAGTTCGGCGCGACGTTCGGCATCGTGTTCATCAAGTATACGCGTCGGCAGGCGATCATGATGGTGAAGTCGTTTGACCCGGTCCCTCTTCTGAAGAGCGCCATTCGCAAAGGTTGAGGGATGGGGTGCTTAGGTTGATCAACAACACCTTCTCAGATTCCCGGGCATTGAAGGCCATCAAAATCGGCATAGGCTCTTATTGGGAGTTTGCAGGGGACAAAATCCACCCGCTGGTTGATCCATGAAGGTCGCGCTGGTTCATGACTGGCTTACCGGGATGCGGGGCGGGGAGCGGTGCCTTGAGGTGCTCTGCGAGCTATTCCCCGAGGCGCCGATCTACACGCTGCTCCGCGTCCCCGGCGCCGTCTCCTCGACGATCGAAAAACATCCGATCCGAACCAGCTTCATCCAACGCCTTCCGGCCGCTCAAAGCGCCTATCGGTACTATCTGCCGTTATTCCCCCGGGGGGTTGAATCGTTCGATCTATCGGGGTATGATTTGATTGTCAGCACAAGCCACTGCGTGGCCAAGGGGGTCCGGGTTCCATCCGGAGCGTTCCATGTTAGTTATGTCCATACCCCGATGCGCTACGTCTGGGAGCAGTATGAAGATTATTTCGGTCGGGGACGATCGGGATGGGCGGTTCGGGCCGCGATGGGGATTATCCGTCGCCGTTTACAACGCTGGGACCGTGGTTCCAACGACGGAGTGAATGTGTTTGTCGCCAACTCGTGCCATGTCGCCGATCGTATCCGGCGCCTCTACGGGCGGCAGGCCGATGTAATTTACCCGCCAGTGAATTTCGAAGCCTTTTCGGTGTCCCACCGGGATGAGGGTTTCTATCTGATCGTGACGGCGTTCGCGCCCTACAAGCGGGTGGACCTCGCGATCGAGGCGTTTAACCGATTAAAAATGCCGCTGAAGATCATCGGAACGGGACAGGATGAAAATCGTCTCAAGGAGACGGCCGGCCCCACGATCGAATTCCTGGGTTGGAAGTCGGATGCCGAGGTTCGCGAGAGTTATTCCGCCTGCCGGGCGCTCGTCTTTCCGGGCGAGGAGGATTTCGGGATCGTGCCGCTGGAGGCGATGGCCTGCGGGAAACCCGTGATCGCGTACGGCCGAGGCGGGGTGCTGGAAACAGTGGTTTCGTTAAATCGTTCACAAACTGATGGGCGACCTCCGACAGGGGTGTTCTTTGATGCCCAAACTCCGGAGGCATTGATCGAGGCGGTGCGCGCCTTTGAATCGAATCGGGACCGTTTCGATCCGGTTCGAATTCGCGAGCATGTCCGGCCGTTCGATCGCCAACAGTTCAAGGAGAGGCTCAATCGGTATATTCGGGTAAAGTACGAGGAGTTTAAAGAAACGCGTCATGCTCAAAAAGTACAGTGAGTTCTTCAAATCCCTTTTTTTCATCTTTGATCTCGCCCTGATCTCGATCGCCTGGTCCGGGGCCTATCTTTTACGTTTTCAAACGCGGCTGGTCCCCGTTACAAAAGGGATGGCCCCCTTTCAAGCCTACCTGGTCCTCCTGCCGGCCATCCTGATTGTATGGGGGATTGTCTTCAAGGCCTTTGATCTGTACCGCCCCCGCCGGATCTCCTCGCACCTTTCCGAGGTCTGGGACATTACCAAGGCCTGCAGTCTGGCCACGCTCGTGGTCGTGGCCCTGAGCTTTTTCTTAAGACAGTATGAGTACTCGCGTCTGGTATTCATCCTATTTTGGGGCCTCGCCATCGTTTTGGTGACGCTCAGCCGTTGGAGTTTTCGCGAGCTGTTCCGGGTTTTGCGGCGAAGGGGGCACAACATTCGCTACGCCCTCATCGTGGGGGCCGGGGAGTTGGGTCAGGAGCTCGCGGCCCGGCTCCATAGCCACCGCGAACTGGGGATCAAGGTGATTGGTTATCTGACGCGTAAGCCTGAAAAGGTGGGCCGGGACCTGCGCGGCGTCGGCGTTTTGGGGACTTACGATGAGCTTCCGGCTGTTCTCATGAGCCGTTCCATCGATCACGTCTTCCTCGCGCTTCCGTATGACGCCTATGCCGAGGCTCCCAAGATCCTCCGGTTCCTTCAGGATCAGACGGTGGATGTCCGGATCGTTCCGGACCTCCTTCAGTTCATGACGATCCGGGGGCAGGCCGAGCTGTTCGACGGGCTTCCGGTCGTCACCCTTCAGGCGACACCCCTGTACGGTTGGAACCAGGTTCTGAAACGGCTCACCGACATATTGTTCTCGCTCTTTATTCTGATTCTCCTTTCCCCCGTGATGCTGATGGTTGCGTGGCTCGTCAAGGTGACGTCGCCGGGTCCCATCTTCTACCGCCAGACGCGGATGGGCTATGACGGTCGCATGTTCGAGATGCTGAAGTTCCGGACGATGCGATCCAATGCGGAAGAAGGAACGGGCGCGGTTTGGGCCAAGGCCGACGACCCGCGCCGCACGCCGCTCGGGACGATTCTAAGACGAACCAGTTTGGATGAGCTGCCCCAGTTTTGGAATGTGCTCAAAGGGGAGATGAGCATCGTGGGCCCGCGGCCGGAGCGTCCGGAGTTTGTCGAGAAGTTCAGAGACACGATTCCGAAGTACATGCTGAGGCACAAGATCAAAGCGGGCATCACGGGCTGGGCCCAGGTGAACGGCTGGCGGGGAAATACGTCGTTGGACCAGCGGATCCGGTGTGATCTGGAGTATATTGAAAAGTGGTCCCTCTGGTTTGATCTGAAGATCATGTGGTTTACCGTCTGGAAAGGCCTCGTCAATAAAAATGCTTACTGATGCCGTCCTTAAAATATTCCGGCGGCCTTTCATCAGATTGATGTTGGGGGTCTGGTTTGTTCTTCTCTTCCTGCCGCCCGTTCAAGCATCCCTGTCCGAACTCTCCCCTCCGCCCGTGGTGCCCCCCTTCTTTTTTAGCGAACGCCTTTCTTACGACATCAGCTGGGCCGGCCTCACGGTGGGCGAGGCTGTTCTCCAATCCGAGTCCGGCGGACGATTGAACGGTCACGACGTCTTCCACCTCGTTTCCACAGCGACATCGAACGATTGGCTCTCCCTTTTTTTCCCGGTCAAGGATCGGGTCGAGTCCATCATCGACGCCCAAGGGTTGTATCCGTACAAAATCACCGTGGACCAGCGGCATGGTTCGCGGGTACGATACAAGGTGGTTCAGTTCGATCAGGATGAGCATACGGCGGTCATGCTGTTCAAGGGTCGGACCTCCAAGTATGACGTCCCGCCTCAGGTCCAGGATATCCTGTCCTCTCTGTACTATTTTAGAACGGTTCCCAATTTGACGACCGGAGCTTCGGTCTTCATCGATGTCCACGAAAGTAAAAAAAACTGGAAACTGGAAGTTCAGATCCTGGGCCGTGAATCCCTCAAGACCGCGATCGGAACCGTTCCAACCATCAAGGTCAAGGCCATCGTCCTTTTCGACGGACTTCTGTGGAATAAAGGCGATCTTTATGTCTGGATCACGGACGATGCACGCCGAATCCCCGTCCAAATGAACGGAAAGGTCGCCATCGGCTCCATTACGGCGACGCTGGCTCGGGTCGACCCGCCGCAGTTACTCGGGACTCCGTGACCCCGGGCCGGGTCATGCGGGATCTTTAGCATCGCTTGGAGGGGATCATGCCGCCGGCCAAGAACAGCCTCGCAGAGCGGTTGAAGGTTTCAAGCAAGACCGCGCTCATCATCGTGGACGTGCAGAATGATTTCTGTCCGGGGGGAGCCCTGGCCGTTGCGGATGGAGATCAGGTCGTGCCGGTCCTTAACAAATATATACGAATCTTTCAGTCCCATCATGCTCCGATCATCGCGACGCGTGACTGGCATCCCCGCGATCACAGTTCATTTAAACCCTTTGGCGGAATCTGGCCGCCGCATTGCATCCAGGAAACGCCGGGGGCCGAGTTTCGTCCCGGTCTGAACCTTCCCGCCGAGTCGAAGATCGTTTCAAAGGGGACGGACGCAAAGCATGAAGCCTATTCCGGGTTTCAGGGCACGAGCCTGGCCGAGTGGTTAAAGGAGAGGGAGGTCGAAACGGTGTTTGTGGGCGGATTGGCCACCGACTACTGCGTGAAGAGCACCGTTCTGGATGCCTTGAAGGCCGGATTCAAGGCGATCTATCTGGCGGATGCGTCGCGGGGGGTGAACGTGAAATCCAAAGACAGCGAACAGGCCGAACAGGAGATGCAGCGGGCCGGGGCAACAAGGACGGTATTGGATGAGATCAAATCATGAAACAGACTGAAATTAAATGTCGGTTGCAAGGTTCGAAGCCGACCGGGCTTGGCGTGCATAGGCTGGCACGGGGATCTGGATGAGATCGGGTGCCGGAGTCGTAACGCCGCTGAAGAAGTAACCGCACTGAAAATTTACGTCGGCGAGGTCGCGCTCATCGATTGGAAAGGCGACACAGGGTTTGGGCCGTCCTTCATAGACCATGCATCGCGGATTTTCATCCGTCCCTCCGAGAAACGGGCATTTGAAAACCAGTTTGCAACATTTGCCGCATTGAACGCATTCACCCCCGCGGTGCTGGATCATTTCTTGAACATAGCGGGGTTTCACGGCGCAGAGAAAAAACCGTCGGATTTTGTTACCCAGTCGTGTCAGTTGGGTTGCGGAAGCGCTAGGCATCAATTTCCTCAACCGTCGGTTCGTCATATACACCTCCAGTCAGAGATATACAAATTTTGCCATTTTTAGCACAGACGCATCCATAGTGCAAGAATTTTTTTAAGTTAAGGCCTATAACGTATTCTCCTCTCTGTCCGTCCACGCCGATCAGACGGTCTTGACAGTCGATCGGATTATTGTCCGGAAAATTACTCTTTATGAAACCGCAGTATATCGAAATAACTTTCGGCGGTTGATTTTGTGTCGTCCGAATCGATCATCAGCGTGATCCCTCCGACCGATGGCGGTTCCTCTCCGAACAGGTCGCGGTAGTCTTGAAGGACGTCGCGTTTTTCCTCCTGCCACTGGCCGAGGGGATCCGAATGGTTTCGGAGAACGACGTAACGCGTATTGGAAGATTTCTGGCTGGTGACATGGAGGCCCTTTGGAGTGAGGTTCTCCCAGATGTAGCCCACCAGCCGAGTATTGACGGCCGACGGGAATTTGGGAAAAAGGACGTAGACCTGGGCCGCTTGATCGTCCGTTTTTTTGTTCCGTACATCCCCGCCGGGCGGAAGGACCGTGACCTTCCATCGCCAGGAAAGATAGGGAAAGTCATGAATATCGAAATTCAAATTTTTGTAAATTCCGAAACTGTTTCCCTTCGAAACCAGGTGAAGAACCGGTTTATCGTCGTTCTTCTCGATCCGAACATCGTGGCCGCCGCCGAACCACTGTTTGAGGGCCCAGCCGTTCGGCAGCCCGTCGGCCCCAAGACCCGCGCTGACCGGGTCGACGATCAGGACGTCCTCACCGGCCGACGTATCGGCCGTGAAAACGATCGGGGCCAACAGCAGAATTAGGAGTGCCCTGGAAAGCCGAATCCCAACCATGATGCAAAATTATATCATACGAAAAATAATAAGAAAACACTTGATAAATTGGACGGACTTGTGTAAAAGTAACCCAACTGGCCATTGACCCATTGATCCGAACAGAAATCCCGGCCCTCTTCTCCGGGGCGGCCAGGCGGATCAAAAGCGGACAAAGATAGGATGTTCTCCACTCGGATCGAGGGATCGCCGACCGAAATGTCGGGATTCTTCAAAGACAGGGGATGCAGCTTCGGGATCCTTCAAATTTGACCAGGGGCGAAATCTGGGCGGTCGGCGGCGGTAAAGGCGGCACGGGAAAAAGTTTTCTCGCCGCGAACGTGGGGATCGCGCTTTCCAACCAGGGAAAACGCGTCCTGTTGATCGACGCCGATCTCGGTTGCGCCAATCTCCACACCTGCCTCGGTATTGATTATCCGGAAGCCACGCTGTCGGATCTTCTCACCGGACGCATCAAACGGATCGAGCAAGCCATCGTTCCCACGGGCATTCGTCACCTGAGCCTCATCAGCGGGGCGCAGGATATCCTGGAGATGGCCAATCCCAAACACGCCCAGAAAATGCGTCTTCTCCGTCAGATCCAGGAGCTGGACATGGAGTATATCATCCTGGACCTGGGGGCCGGCACGTCGTTCAATATCCTCGATTTCTTCCTGATCGCCGACCAAGGGATACTGGCCGTCTTGCCGGAGCCGACTTCGATCGAAAACGTCTACCGCTTCATTAAGAGCGTTTTCTATCGGCGATTCCGGAAAATCGCCCGGGTTGATTTCGTAAAGGAGATCATTGCAAAAGCGATGGACCAAAAGAATGAATACGGAATCAGGACGCCTTACGATCTGATCGAGCAGGTGGCCCGGATGGATCAAGCGGTCGGGGAACAGCTGAAGAAAGAGATGTACGGCCTCCGGCCGAAGTTGGTGGTGAATCAGGTCCGGTCGAAGGACGACATCACGCTGGGGTTTTCAATGCGGAGCTCCTGCACCAAGTATTTCGGCATCACCGTGGAATATGTCGGTTATGTGGAATACGACGACCATGTGTGGCAGGCCACGAAACGTCGCCGCCCGATGTTGTCCGAATATCCGATGTCCAACTCGGCCCGAGGCATCCAAAAAGTGGCGACCAACCTGGTCAAACGCGAACAGTTGACGATCGATTACCTGGTGGACACCGTTCCGCGGCGATGAAGCCCATCGGGGAACAGACCTTTTACGAGATTTTTGAGATCCCGACGACCGCAACGCGAGAGCAGATCGAGCAGGCCTATGCGTTGGCCAAGAAGACGTACGGCGACCAATCGTTGGCGACCTACTCCCTGTTTGATACCGAGGAACGCAAAGAGATCATCCGGAAGATCCATCTGGCGTATGAAACGCTTTCGGATGAAAAACGGCGAAGGGCCTATGATCAGGAGCTGTTGGGCCGGGTCGGTCCCCCAATTCCCTCTTTGCCCGTCTCCGAGCCGTCGGTAGCCGCGGAGCCGATCCTCGGATCCGAGCCGGAAAAGGCGGCCGCCAGGACCTTCGAGCCTGTCGATATCGATTCCATGACGGGCCTCGAACTCCGTCAAATCCGGGAGCGGCGGGGCATCCCGCTTCAGGAAATCGCGAGCAAGACCCGGATCAATATCACCTATCTGGAGTTCTTGGAAAAAAACCAGTTCCGGTCCTTGCCGCCGGCCGTCTATCTTCGAAGTTATGTGATCCAGTATGCACGCCTGTTGGATCTCGACGCCGGCCGGGTGGCGGACCGCATTTTGTCTTTGGTGGATCAGGCCAAGCGCTCCGAGTCGGCTTAAATCCGGCGACGTTGCCATGAGAGGGAACCGTATGGCGGAAGGCTCTGAAGATCTCTATTTCAAAGTGTCCCGGTGCGATTTGTGCGGCCGAAAACTCTGGAAGGGCTACTTCTTGCTTGTTCCGGATGAGGTTCAATCCATGGCCATCAAGGTGGTCTGCTGGCGGTGTAAATTGTTCGGGAAAAAAAAGTCGGCGGGGAGCGGCCTGCCGCGCCCTTAATTTTTGGTAGCCGCCCGAACGGATTCATTCAGAATCGAAATCATCTTTCGGAGTTGCGGGATTGTCACGGACAAGGGGGGGATGAGCGGAACGACGTTTCCGATGGGTCGGAGGACCATCCCGCGCTTCAAGGCCTCCTTCGCCACCCGATGGCCCCGTCGCTCTTCCAAGGGGTAGGATTCTTTATTCGATCGGTTCTTCACGAGCTCGACGGCGGCGATCAGGCCGATTTGTCGAATCTCCCCCACATGTGGATGACGCCGCAGCGGTTTCAGTCCTTCGGCCAGCGCCCCGATCTTCGGTCTGAGTCGCGACAGGACCCGTTCCTTCCCAAAGACCTCAAGGTTGGCCAGGGCCACCGCACAGCCCAGTTGATTTCCGGTATAGCTGTGGCCGTGGAAAAAAGTCTTGAATTCCCCATACTCGCCCAGAAAAGCCTCGTAGATTTCCTGGGTCGCCAGCGTGGCGGCCAACGGCAGATACCCCCCGGTCAGACCTTTCGCGATTGCCATCAGGTCCGGCGTCACCCCTTCGTGCTCGCACGCAAACATCCTTCCGGTACGCCCGAATCCGGTAAACACCTCGTCCGCGATCAAGAGAACGCGGTATCGCGTGCAAAGCTCCCGGATTTTTCCGAGGTAGCCGGGGGGCCAGGTGACCATCCCGGCCGCGCCCTGGATCATCGGTTCCACGACCACGGCCGCGATCTCGTCGGAATGCCGTGTCAGAACCCTTTCGACTTCATCCGCGCAGGCGAGGCTGCATTCCGGATAGGTCTTTTTTAGAAAACAGCGATAGCAATACGGGGCGCCGACCTTGGCGGTCGGAAAGAGAAGAGGGGAGTAGAGCCCGTGAAACAACTCGATGCCGCCCAGACTGACCGAGCCGATGGTGTCTCCATGGTAGGCATTGGTCAGCGATAAGTATTTTGTCCTTCCGTTCTTTCCACGATGGCGCCAGTACTGAAACGCGATCTTCAGGGCCACCTCCATGGCCGTCGAGCCGTTGTCCGAGAAAAAGACCTTCGTCAATCCCGGGGGCGCGAGAGCGACCAGTTTTTTCGCGAGCCGGATCGCGGGCCGATGGGTCAGTCCGAGGAGCGTGGAGTGTGCGATTTTATCGATCTGGTTTATCAGCGCGCGGTCGAGCGCGGACTTGCGGTGTCCGTGGAGGTTAACCCAGATGGATGAAACGCCGTCCAGATACCGTCGGCCATGTACGTCATATAGATATACCCCCTTTCCTTGTTCAATAATGATGGGCGTTTCCTTTTCCCACTCGGCCATCTGGGTAAAGGGGTGCCAGATGTAACGCGTCGCGTCCTCTTCCATGCGTTCTATTCGGTCTTGATTCCGGGCGCTTTCTTTTTTCATAAGGCCTTCATTATACTGTAGGACCCGCGGCCAGTAAAGCCATCGGTTCGGCGGCAATTCGGCTTGACAATACGGACCCATTTTTGTTAACTTTACATGCTCCTGCGTAAGCTGTCCGCCTTTGCGTTTTTATCCGAGTTTGGAGAGATAGTCGATTGACTTTTCAGGAGATTATTTCAGCTCTTCAGGAGTTCTGGGCACGTCAGGGCTGTGTTCTGCATCAGCCCTACGACCTGGAAGTAGGGGCGGGTACTTTTCATCCGGCCACCTTCCTCCGGGTGCTCGGCCCGGAACCTTGGAAGACGGCCTATGTCCAACCCACCCGCCGACCGACGGATGGACGATACGGTGAAAACCCCAACCGCTTGCAGCATTACTACCAGTATCAGGTCATCCTCAAACCGTCGCCTGAGAATATCCAAGACCTCTACCTGGACAGCCTGAAAAAACTCGGGTTCGATGGCCGGGTTCACGACATCCGGTTTGTCGAGGACGACTGGGAATCGCCCACTCTCGGGGCCTGGGGTCTGGGTTGGGAGGTTCGCCTCAACGGGATGGAGATCACCCAGTTTACCTATTTTCAAGAGGTGGGGGGCGTTGAGCTTTCGCCCGTCTCGGTTGAACTGACCTATGGCCTGGAGCGGCTCGCGATGTATTTGCAAGGTGTCGACAGCGTATTTGACCTGCGATGGAACGCCACGGTGACCTACGGTGACGTGCATCACCAGACGGAAATCCAGTTTTCCAAACACAATTTTGAGTTGACGGATCCGAAGGACATCCGTGAAGTCTTCGGCCGGTGGGAGTCCCAATGCAAGACATTGTTGTCGGCGGGCCTGCCGCTTCCGGCGTATGATTACTGCGTCAAGACTTCGCACCTCTTTAACCTCCTCGATGCCAGAGGCGCGGTCAGCGTGACGGAACGCGCCGGACTGATCGCACGGGTACGGGACTTGGCCAAACAGTGCGCCGGGGCCTACCGCGAGAGCCGTGAGAAACTGGGTCATCCCTTGCTGCCCCGTTCGGGCACCCGGGTACGATCATGAAGCGGACCGCCACTCAGACCGATAGCCGCGGCGGCGAGTTGCTGCTTGAGATTGGAACGGAGGAGATCCCCTCAAGAGTTCTCCCTCCGGCGCTAATCGAGTTGAAGGAGAAGGCCGCCCGGATGCTTTCCGATGCAAGAATCCCTGCCGAGCGTGTTGAGACATTTGCCACCCCGCGACGCCTTGTCGTCCGCGCGACGGGGGTCCCGACGCATCAGACGACCCAAGTCACGGAGGTGACCGGCCCGCCCCGGTCGGCGGCTTACGATGCGGAGGGGCGCCCCACTGCGGCCGCGATCGGTTTTGCAAAGGCTCAAGGTGTTTCGGTTGAAACCCTGAGGATCAAAAAAACCGAAAAAGGGGACTACGTAAGCGTTGTTCAAAAGCAGCCGAGTCTGCCCTCGAGTCGAATATTGAAAGGTCTCCTGCCCGAATTGATTCTGTCCTTGGGATTTCCGAAAATGATGCGATGGAACGGACAGGGTGTACGCTTCGCCCGTCCCATACGACGGATCCTGGCCCTGCTCGACGGTCGAGTGGTTCCCTTTCATCTGGCGGGGCTCCCCAGCGGCAACCGATCCTGGGGCCATCGCTTTATGGCGAATCGATCCTTCCCAGTGAAAAGTTGGGACGGCTATTGTCGAGATCTAAAACGACATCACGTGATCCTGGACCCGGCCGAACGCGAGCAGATGATTCGGCAGGGCCTCGTGAAGTTTACACAGCATAAAAGAGGCTGCCTTGCGGAAGATCCCGACCTGCTCTCACAGGCGGTCTTTCTCACTGAGGAGCCGGTCGTGATGCTCGGGGGCTTTGACAAAAAGTATCTCGATCTCCCACCTGAAGTTCCTATAACGGTTATGAAAGAACACCAGGGTTACTTCCCCATAACAAAAATGAATGGAACGCTCCTTCCATATTTCCTCTTCGTCAGCAATGTGAGATCCAAGGATTCCGGCCTCGTTCGAGCCGGAAACGAGCGCGTAATCCGGGCCCGGTTGGAGGATGCCCGGTTTTATTTCGAGCAGGACAAAAAGCAAACGCTGAATGAACGGGCTGGACAACTCGGCGGGATAGTCTTTCATCAGAAGCTCGGCAGCGTTCAAAAGAAAGCGGAGCGGATTAAAGAGCTGGCTGGGGCCTTGCTGCGCGAGTCTGGAAGAGGCGAGCAGGAGATGAGCCGTGTTGAAAAAGCGGCCCTTCTTTGCAAGGCGGATCTTTTAACCGGAATGGTGCGGGAGTTTCCCAGCTTGCAGGGTATCGTGGGCCGAGAGTACGCTCGGATCCAGGGGGAGGATCCCGAGGTGGCGGAGGCGATCGCGGAGCATTATTTTCCGCGGAACGCAGAGGATCAGAACCCGCCGAAGACTCTGACTGGAAAGTATTTGACGGTGGCCGACAGGCTGGACACACTCGTCGGCTTTTTCGGCGTGGATTTGCCGCCCAGCGGTTCCATGGATCCCTATGCCCTCCGCCGGCAAGGGCTCGGGCTGGTCCATGTCCTGCTGGATGAAACCTTCAAGGGATTTTCTTTCGCCAAGGCGGTTGAGAAGGCAGTCGGACTGTATCAATCTCACAGTATCCGATTGACGAGGGACGCCCGCGCGATCGTTGCGGCGCTTCAGCCCTTCATGGTCCAGCGGATGGAGACCTTTTTAAATCGCCAGTCTCGAAACCTGACGGGAGGATATCGCGCAGACTTGGCCGATGCGGTGCTCTGTCGTCCTTTTGATGAGCCGCTTGATTTGTATAAGCGTTTTGCTGCGTTGAGGGCGATTCACAATCAGCCGGACTTTGATCCGCTGATCGTGGCCTTCAAAAGGGCCTCACGAATTCAACCCGCCGGATTCAAGGGGACGGTGCATCCGGAGACGTTTAAAGAGCCGGTGGAGAAGGATCTGTACCAAAGCTTTCTCGGGGCAGAAAAGCAGGTGGGCGGATTAATGATGAAACGAGATTACCTGCAGGTTCTGCAAGTGCTCTCGTTGCTCCGTCGGCCGATCGATAATTTTTTCAACGCGGTCATGGTGATGGATAAGGATCCCGAAGTCCAGAAGAACCGGCTGGCTCTTTTGCAAGGGATCACAGAGCTTTTTTCCCGATTCGGCGATTTCACTCGGGTCACGGTGGAAGAACAAAACAAAAAAGAGATAAAACCTCAAAAGCAGGACTAAGATGTCGGCTCCCCCGGCAGACGACGAGCGACGACGGCTGGAGTTGATGATTTATGCCCGCCGTGTGACGTGGGGGCTCGTGTTCATCGGGGGCCTGCTCTTCATGGGCGGGCTTCGATTCGCCGGGGTGGATCTCGATGATTTGGAGGGGCGAGGAAAATATTTTATGCCCGGAAGGTCTATATGCGTAAATACAGCCTGGTTGGAGACAACCGTTGGAGAAAAAGATCGCGCCCAATTCTGTGTGGAATGGCTTGATCCGAGCGACACGAGCGGAAACACCCACAAATTGGTTCTGACCGACGTGGAGATTGTGAAAGATAAAGACGGCAAGATTCATTCGCAACATAAATGGAGGATGAATTTTGCATTGATCGGAACGATCCTATTTCTGGCGTCTCTGATCGTCATTGGAAAACGGGTACAGAAAAATTTGATTGAGACACGGCGGGTCCGGCTTGGCCTTGCGGAATCGATAAGGGAATAGTCCGAGGGGCGACGCAAGCCCCTACAATCGGAGGCGTCTGTGAAACAGAAAAAATATGTCTATTATTTCGGGGGCGGCAAGGCCGAGGGGCGCGGCGATATGAAAGACCTTCTCGGAGGAAAAGGCGCCGGCCTGGCCGAGATGACCCGATTGAAAATCCCGGTGCCGGCCGGTTTCACGATCACCACCGAGGCCTGCGTTGAGTATTTTAACAATGGAAAGCGCTTCCCCAGAGGAATGTGGGAGGAGGCCCTGCACCATTTAAAAAGTGTCGAACGGGCGATGGGCATGACCTTGGGCGATTCCGAGCGGCCGTTGCTGGTTTCGGTCCGGTCGGGGGCCAAGGCATCGATGCCGGGGATGATGGACACGGTGCTCAACCTGGGAATAAACGAGCAGACCCTCAAGGGAATTATCCGGAAAACCGGGAACGAACGCTTTGCCTACGATGCCTATCGCCGTTTTATAACGATGTTCGGAAGCATTGTCATGGAACTGAAGCGCGATCGGTTCGAGCACCTTTTAGACGAGGTCAAGAAGCGCAGGGGGGCCAAGCTGGACACCGACCTGGGCGAGGAGGAAATGAAATTCCTTGTGGCCCAGTACAAGAAACTGGTGAAGCAGGAGACCGGCCGCGAATTTCCGGAAGACCCTTTCGAGCAACTCAAGATGGCGATCAATGCCGTTTTTAATTCATGGTTCGGGGCCCGCGCGGTGACCTACCGCCGACTTCAGGGGATCCCGGACAGCTGGGGCACTGCGGTCAATATCGTCGCGATGGTCTTTGGGAACATGGGGGACACCAGCGGAACGGGCGTAGCGTTTACGCGAGATCCTTCAAACGGTGAACGGCGGTTTTTCGGGGAATGCCTGATGAACGCACAGGGGGAGGATGTCGTGGCCGGGATCCGGACGCCGTTGCCCATCGAAGGCCTGGCCCAAACGGTTCCAACCGCCTATCGCGAGCTGTTGGACGTTTTCAAGAAATTGGAGCGCCATTACCGGGACATGCTGGACCTGGAGTTCACCATCCAGGAAGGAAAGCTCTATATGCTCCAGACCCGCGTCGGTAAACGCACCGGGTTGGCGGCCGTCAAGATCGCGGTGGATATGGTCAAGGAGAAGCGAATCACGAAGGAAGAGGCCATTCTTCGCGTCTCGCCGGACCAGATCGCCCAGTATCTTTATCCGATCTTTGATTCCAAAGCCGAATCGGCCGCCCGTTCGGTCGGCAAGGGATTGCCGGCAGGACCCGGTGCGGCGGCCGGGAAGATTGCCCTGACCCCGGACAAGGCGGTGGAAATGCGCGCGAACGGGGAGCGCGTGATCCTGGTCCGGCGCGAGACCAGCCCCGACGACATTCAAGGGATGGATGCGGCGATGGGATTTCTCACGGCCAAAGGCGGCATGACTTCCCATGCGGCCGTCGTGGCGCGGCAGATGGGAAAAGTCTGCGTGGCGGGTTGTGAAGCGGTCGAGGTCAAAGAGCCACAGCGAATGGTCAAGATCGGCCCGGTCGCACTGAAAGAAGGGGACTATCTCTCGATCAACGGTTTCACCGGCCAGGTCTATGCGCAGGATTTGCCCGTCGTGTCCTCCGAAGTGATCCAGGTCATTCAGGGGAAGATGAAGTCGCAACAGTCACAGAAGTTCCGGTACTTCGCCACGATTCTGAGCTGGGCCGACAGGGTCCGGCGGCTCCGCATTCGGGCCAATGCCGATATCCCGGACCAGGCCGCTATCGCAAGAGGTTTCGGCGCGGAGGGTATCGGACTGTGCCGTACGGAGCACATGTTTTTTGCCGAGGACCGCATCCCGATCATGCAGAAAATGATCCTTTCCCGGACCCGCGAGGAACGGGAACAATATCTGAACAAGCTCCTTCCGCTTCAAAAAACAGACTTTCTCGGCCTGTATCGCGAGATGCAGGGTTATCCCGTTACCATCCGGCTGCTGGATCCTCCGCTGCATGAATTTCTCCCCAAGCGCGAGGAATTGATGGTCGAGATCGCCCGGCTGGAGACATCGAACGGGGATCAGGTTATGCCGGAACCTCAAGCCGGGTTGCTGGAGGAGAAGCGGAGACTCCTCGCGCGGGTCGAGGAGCTGCACGAGTTTAATCCCATGCTGGGCCTGCGGGGATGCCGGTTGGGAATTACGATGCCCGAGATCACCCGGATGCAGGTCCGCGCGATCATGGAGGCGGCCTGCGAGATCGCGCGCGAGGGGAAAAAGATCGTGCCGGAGATTATGGTCCCGCTGGTCGGGATGCTGACCGAAATGAAGGCGCAAAAGGACCTGGTTCGGAAAACCGCGGAGGAGGTCATCAAGCAATACGGCGTACGGCTCAAATACCTCGTCGGCACGATGATCGAGCTTCCCCGCGCGGCCGTGACGGCCGGTGAGATTGCGAAGGAGGCCGAGTTCTTCTCGTTCGGGACGAACGACATGACCCAGACGACCTATGGTTTTTCCCGGGACGACGCGGCCAAGTTCATCCAGTTTTATATGACGACGGCCGATCTCTGCCCGAACTGCCACGGCTCCGACGTGGACAAAAAAACGAACACCTGTCGTACCTGCGGATTTGTCATTACGGAGTCGCCCGCCAACATCATCGAGTTCGATCCCTTCGCCACTCTGGACCAAGAGGGCGTCGGCTATTTGATGCGGCGGGCGACCTGGGACGGAAGAAACACACGGAAGGACATCAAGCTCGGGATCTGCGGCGAGCACGGGGGAGATCCGGCCTCGATCGAGTTCTGCCATCGGATCGGCCTGGACTACGTGAGCTGCTCGCCCTACCGCGTCCCGATCGCGCGCCTCGCGGCCGCGCATGCGGTCTTGAACAATAAGAAACGGAAGGGTGAGAAGGACATCTGAAATTAACACGACTCAATCCCGCCAAATGACCGACGTTTCGTTTCTTCCACCCCATGGTGGATATCGTTCATGTTCCCCGGGTGAGCATTCAACGGGCCAGGATTTAAGTTTCTTGACTCTTTAAGTCCCTTCCCTTATAACATGGTCAGGCCATGTCAAAAAATTCCGATACTACGGACGAAGTCTACATCCGGCGGGCGTTGGAGCTGGCCGAAAGGGGACGGGGCCGGACGAGCCCGAATCCGATGGTCGGTGCCGTCGTGGTCAAATCCGGCCGGATCATCGCCGAAGGGTATCACCGTCGGGCGGGCGGACCCCACGCCGAGGCCGTGGCCTTGAAAAGGGCCGGCCGCCGGGCCAAAGGCGCCACGCTTTACCTTAACCTCGAGCCCTGTTGTCATCTCGACAAACGCACCCCGCCGTGCGCCCCCCTCATTATCAAGAGCCGGATCCGACGCATCGTGGTGGCGATGCGGGATCCCAATCCGCGCGTGAACGGGAAGGGAATCGCACTTCTTCGTCGTTCCGGTGTCGAAGTTTCCCAAGAGGTTTTTAAGCGGGAAGCGCTCCGGCTCAACGAGGTCTATGTCAAGTACGTGACGACCGGCAGGCCGTTCGTGATCTCAAAGACCGCGATGAGTCTTGATGGGAAAATATCAACCTCAAGAGGCTCGACAACTTGGATTACGGGTGAGCAGGCTAGACTGGAGGCCCATCGCCTCCGGGACCGCTCGGACGCCATCCTGCTTGGGATCCAGACCGTGTTGACGGATGATCCCCGGCTGACCACACGACTTTCAACCATGAAAGGCCGGGACGCGCATCGGGTCGTTGTCGACAGCACATTGAAGATTCCTCACACGGCTCGTCTATTGACGCAGAAATCCAGGGCCAAGACGATCATCGCGACGACGCGTCGCGCGCATCCCGGCAAGATACGGGCCCTCGAGCAAGCCGGGGCGACGGTCTGGGTCATCAAGGATCATGCCGGCCGGGTCAGCCTCCCGGACCTGATGAGCCGGCTCGGCGACATGGGGGTCGCCAGCGTTTTGGTCGAAGGAGGCGGCGAGTTGAACGCTTCGGTCTTTCGGTCCGGCATCGTGGACAAGCTTGTATGGTTCGTCGCTCCCAAGATCATCGGTCGGGCGGATGCCGTGCCCGTTATTGACGGAACGGTGGGCGGTGAACCGGGCGAAGGCATTCCGATCCGTGATCTTGCGTTGAAACGGGTCGGCGATGATTTCATGCTGGAGGGGTATCTATGAGGATCTTCGTGACCGGCGGCACGGGCTTCGTCGGGCGGGAGGTCGTCCGCCAGCTTCACGGGGTCGGACACAAGGTCCGCTGTCTCGTCCGGGATGCCGAGCGGGCGAAGCGATGTCTTCCGCCGGCGATCGAACTCCATCCGGGGGATCTCACCGATCCGAGCACCGTGAAGGCCGGTCTGAAAGAATGCCAGGCCGTGGTCCATCTCGTGGGGATCATCCTCGAGAAGGGGCGATCGACCTTCGAACGGATTCATGTTCAAGGGACGGAGGATCTTCTCGCGGCGACGGCGGAGGCCGGGATCCGTCGGTACATTCATATGAGCGCGTTGGGCAGCCGTCCGAACGCCCCGGCCCGTTACCATCAAACCAAGTATCGGGCCGAGCAAGCGGTGACCCAGAGCGGCCTCGACTGGACGATTTTTCGACCGTCGGCGATTTTCGGACCCGGAGATCAATTTATCAACCTCCTCGCCCGCGTCATCCTGTCCGCTCCCGTCGTCCCGGTCATCGGTCGGGGAGAGTCCCGGATTCAGCCGGTCAGCGTCCGAAATGTGGCCTCCTGTTTTGCGCTGGCCGTCGGGAATCCGCTGAGCTATCGAAAGATCTACGAGCTCGGGGGTCCTCGCCGCCTGACCTATAATCAGATCTATCAAATCATCGCCCGAGTTCTCGATAAAAAAAAGGCCTCCGTTCATATTCCCGTGCCCTTGGTCAAGCCCGGCGCGCTGATCTCGGAATGGCTGTTGCCCAATCCGCCCATTACGAGAGAGCAGTTGATCATGATTCAGGAGGATAACGTTTGTGATCCGTCCGATGCCGTTCATGATTTCGGCCTGGAACTGCAGGATTTTGAAGAGGGGATTCGCGAATTTCTCAAACCGTAGCATTCAATATCCATAAGGCGGTCGCGGATCGCCGCGTCAAATTCAACAAGGAGGGTGTGATGCGAAAGTTAATCCCGACTTTGCTTTTCGTGTGTCTGGCGGGCTGGATGGGTCCCGGTCGGGCTGTTGCGGAGGATAACAGTTTTGAGACGGTCTTCAAAAACGGGCTGTACGGCGGACTGGCCGGTGCCCTGGTGGGCGGTGCGGCCCTGGCTTTCAAAGACGATCCCGGCGATCATCTCAACTATCTCAGTTACGGCGCCGCCATCGGCGTATTCATCGGCGTCGCCTACGGACTCGTGACGATCAACCGCTCGCTGGTTGAGCTCGACGATCATCGGCTGGTCTTCCGACTTCCGACGCCGATGGTGACATCGACGCCACGGGGCCCGACATCCCACGAGGTGATCGCCTCCGTCGGCTTACTCGATATCCGATTCTGAAGACCGACCCGCCATGATACCGAATGCCGCCTTCCCTTCTTTTCGACTGCTCTGCCTCATCGGTTTCCTCGCCTTTGTGAGTTACGATCTGATCCGATCGCCTCTGCTTCCGCTCTTTGCGGAGGGGCTCGGGGCTCGTCCGGAAGGGATCGGGTTGATCGTGGGCGCCTCGACCTTAACCGGCATCCTGCTGAAGCTGCCGGCCGGGACCTTGTCGGATCTCATCGGCCGCCGTCGGCTGCTCTTCATCGGGTTATCGGTTTTTGTGCTGGCCCCGTATTTCTATTTTGGCGTTATGCAGGTCTGGCCGCTCATTCTGCTGCGGGCCTTTCATGGCCTGGCCACGGCGCTCTTCGCACCGGTGGCGATGGCCGTCGTCGTGGATTTGTTTCGGGAGGCGAGGGGCGAGGCATTGAGCTGGTATTCCTCCTTCACCCAAGCCGGAAGGCTGTCGGGCCGAATGATGGGGGGATATCTCGTGGTCTGGTTTGGATTCCAGCAAGTTTTCGCGGTTTGCGCCGTGATCGGCCTGATTCTAATTGTCCTGTTTTTAATGCTCAAGTTGCCGGAGGATCGTTCCAAAACGTCGGGGGGGCATGAATCCTTTGCCGCTCTCCTCCAAGGACTCCGGGAGGTGGGGCGGGAGCGTCGGGTGTTGGTGACCAGTGCGATGGAGGGGATTCTGATGACGGCCTCCGGGGCCCTGATGGCCTTTCTCCCATTATATGGGATCAAAGTCGGACTTAACGCAGGAGAGGTTGGACTGTTGTTCGGCACAATGGGAATTGCTTCCATCCTGGCCAGGCCGATGATGGGTCGCCTGTCGGATCGCATCGGCCGGCGGCCGCTCATCCTGACGGGCCAGATCCTCTGTGCGGCGGTCATGATCTCCCTTCCCTGGACCGCGGGTCTCGTCGGCCTTCTCTTTCTGTCGTTGATTTTCGGTCTTGGAGAAGCCGTAATCGGATCGTCCACTTCGGCGCTGGTGGCCGATCTTTGCAAGGAGAAGTCTCTGGGCTCCGCGATGGGCGTTTTTGGAACGATCATGGACATCGGCCATGCCGGCGGACCAATTCTAACCGGCTTCTTGATCGGACTCTCCGGTTATACCGGCGCATTCGGGGGGATCGGTGTTATTCTCTTGTCGGTGACCGCGTTGTTTGCCGCGACGGTCCGGGAGGATTAATTAATGGACCTGTGGTTGCGCGCCGGGCCAAAATGTCTATCCCCGCTCTGACACGCCAAACCCGCGAGCAACTACTTCCTCTTGTTGGCGGCCGTGTTCATCCCAAACAAATGGTTGACCGGGCAGTAGCCAAGCAGGCTTGTCCCGATTCCGAGAACGGCGACGAGTCCCAAGAGCAGGCGGAGCGCCGTGTCTTCGGTCGCGAAGGAAAACGCGGCCGATGCGAAACCGACGGCCAGCCGGAAAAGACGATCAAGACCCCCGACGTTTCTCTTCACGACTCCTCCCCTCCGAAAGGTAAAAAAACGACCCGGCCGGATTATGCGACGGGGAACCAGCGTCTTGGATCCAGCCCTCGTCTCCAAAGATCTTGATAGGTCAATCGGCCCTGGAGAACCTTTCCGTACCCTTTCAGCCATTCGGGATGCCGGGCCGTTAAATTGAAAAAGAAACGGGGCAAACGATAAACGACCCCGGCAATTCTGGAAGCGACCCGGAGTTCGGGATGGATTTCGTTTCGGACCCTCTCTTCATAGCGGGCCAGCGGCGTCTTTCCCTTCAAGAAGCCTGCGACCGCATCGGCCGCCAAGCGGCCGCTCCAGACCCCATAATAGATTCCCTCTCCCAGCAACGGGTCCACCAGACCGGCCGCGTCGCCGATCAGGAGGGCGCGGTTTCCCGCCAAGGATCCGGCTTTGGGAGAGAAGCGCGGGATGAGGTGGCCGACGATCTGCTGCCGGTCCGGAGATGGAAGCCTGGGTTGGCCCTGCACCCATTGACCGTAAAGAAGACGGAGATCCTGCCGTTCCCGACGGAAAGTGGCCACGCCGCTTGAAAGATGCTCCGACTTGGGAAAGATCCAGGCATACCCTCCCCGGATGATGCCGACATCGATGAGCAATCCGTCATCGGACCAGGACCCACCGGCCGACGCGGCCGCTTCGCCTTCCAGCGCGATGCCGAAAGGAAGGGCATTCATCGGGAAAAGCGTCTTCGCCACCCGGCTGGGCGCTCCATCCGCTCCGATGACGGTAAGGGCTTCGTATTCTCCGAGCGGGGTTCTAACCACCACCGAATTTCTCAAGGTCTCGAATCCGGTGGCCGCTTCGTCCTCGCGAAGGTCGCATCCCGCTGTCTGTGCCTGTCGGATTAAATGGGCGTCGAGTCGGCTCCGCATGCTCATATACGCCAGCGGCGCATCAAATGAAACTTCAAAGGACGCTGCGCCGCCGCAGGTGATTGTCATCCGCGTGACGGTCTTCTCTATGACGGTATGGTAATGTCGGCCGAGCAGATTATCGAGCCGTACAGAAAGTCCCCCGCCGCAGACCTTGTAGCGGGGATGGCGCTTCTTCTCCAGGGCGAGCACGCGGCAGCCCCTGCGGGCCAATTCAAACGCTGCTGCGGAGCCGGCCGGACCGGTACCTATGATGATCGTATCATAGATCATGGGACCCCCTCCACGCCTGGATTTTAACAGGGTCCAGGTCCCGCATTCAATACTTACCATAGGTTACGGTTCTTGAAGGCACTCAGGAAGTCATTTCCTTCCACCCAGGCCATTTTTGTTCATCTGCTATACTTATTTTAATGGGATCAATGGGTTAAACTGGTTTTTCATCAACAGTATCATGACGGAGGAACCGGGGTGAATAATAACCGTTTGGATAAGATACTCAATCTCATTAGAAATAAATCATTTCTGATTGGTTTGGTCATTCTTGGGATTTTCCATGGAACCCCCTCCAAGGCTGAAGACCAAAGCCAGCCCCAAATCAACACCCAAAGGCAATCCTCCAACGGCGATCGGAAACAGGAGGAAATAAACCAACTACGCCAACGAATACAGGCTCTAGAAGACAAGGCTTCCATGGAGAACACACGCCCGAAATTCGGGATCAATCTCGGGGCGTATGGCGACGTTAATTTTTTTACAAAAGACCGGACGGCCAACCACCCGTCCTTTTCCCTGGGTCCGTTGGATTTGTACAGCACGGTCAATATCGGGCCGCGCCTGACCTTTCTGGCCGAATTTGACATTGACTTCGATCAGGAGGCCGGCGAGGGCGATGTTGAAATGGAAAGACTATGGGTCGGGTATACGATTAACGATCTTCTGACCATTAGGGCTGGTCGGGAGCATACGGCCTTGGGTTACTGGAATAACACCTATCACCATGGAAAGCTGCTATTTCTTACGGTTGACCGTCCGTTTTTCTTGGCATTTGAAGACGACGGAGGGGTCCTCCCCGTTCATACCGTTGGAGTTGAATTTTCCGGATCTCAACACCGTCCGGAATATCGATGGATGTATATGTTGGATATCGGAAACGGTCATCGGATCGATTCAACCACCCATACGCTGGTGCCGAATGTGACCGCAGATAACAATAATTCGAAACAGGTCGCATTGCGCCTGTCAATTGAGCCCTTCCGACTGCCGGGGTTGACTCTCGGAGTATTTGGAACTTCGGACAAGGTCGGTACCGATTTTAATGGAGACATTAATGAGAAAATCTTCGGGGGCGATCTTTCCTATATTTATGACAAGGTGGAATTTATTTCAGAGTATTATCGGATGTTGAACCCGGGCCATCAAGCCGATGCCTACTACATTCAGGTGGGATATAAAGTCGCCCGCGACATCACGCCGTACGCGCGTTTCGAAAATTTGAAAGTCGATCCGACCGATCCCTATTTTATGGAGCTTGTGAATAATACCTCTCGTCATCAAATGATCGGGGGTGTGCGATACGATATAGACGAATTAAGGAGCGCCCTGAAGCTTCAATATCGGCTGGATCGAAAAGTCGGGAGCGAGACTTTTCATGTGTGGGAGGCGCAGTGGGCATTCAGTTTTTAAAAAACGATCCCATCGTTGTGAAAATCCGGGGCCTAATATTGAGCCTGTTGATCCTCGGTGGCCTGCTGTGCAGTGCTTTGACCGCCTATGCGGAACAGATTGCGGTGGTCGTAAACAAGGACAGTCCCTTGAGCCGTCTTTCCAAAACCGAAATCCGTGGGATTTATCTTGGGGAAATTCGTTTTGTGGGCGGAATGCCCGTCCGCCCGATCCAATATCCGGAGGGACCGGTGAAAGATGTCTTTCTGTCCAATGTCATCGGAATGTCCTCCAAGGACTATAAATTGTATTGGGTCAAGAAATTATTCCAGGATGGATTAAAGCCCCCCTTGGTCAAGGGAGATCCCGCGCAAATTCTGAACGCCGTTCAAGAAGACCCGTGGGGAATCGGGTATCTGCCGAAAAAATATCTCCGAGACAACGAAGAATTTCAGATTATATATATCATGCAGGACGATCAAGAATGAAATTCGGCATTCGAACAAAGGTCCTCGGCTCCTTTCTCGGCCTCAGCCTTATTTTTTTCATGGCCCTGGGGATCGTATTGCTGGAGGTGCGGGAAATTAACATAACGACCGGTGCGGTTCAGGAGGAGGCCCATAAGTTCGAGTTGTCGGATCGTCTGCAACTTCGTCTTCATATGTTCCTGGATCCGGCCAACAACTACCTGATCACGGGGAATGTCGATGAACGGGACCGGTTCGACCAGCTGAGCAACGAGATCTTCCAGATCACCAAAGACCTCCAGGGCTACCATGGGGATCAGCGGTGGGAAGCGTTGGCCACAGACCTCAACCATGACGTCCTCCGCTTGAGTGAAATGCTGGTCACGATTCTGTTTATCGATCGGCCCGTCGGGAATCCCAAGGGAGCCAAGCTGCTCCACGAGGCCACTATTTTCTCCGGAGACATGATCAAGAAGGCCGACGAATTTCGAGTCCTTTCCGAAAAAGAAATGATCCGGATGGTCCATGAGGCGCAATCCAAAAGCCAGAATGTCACGTGGGTCTTTTCCGGAATCGTGGGAGCGACTGTTATTTTCTTCGCCCTGCTCTCTTTTTACCTCACCCGGTTTGTGATTTGGCCGATCCTGGATCTCCATCGGGGCGCGAAGACCGTCGGTCAGGGCAATCTGGATTATCGATTGACGATAAAGACCAACGACGAAATAGAGAGTCTGGCCGGTGAATTCAACCAGATGGTGGAGGCCATCTCCGGCATGAAGAAGGAGCTCGATAATAAGATCGAGTTGACCCATCAACTGGCGATTACGGATTCGTTGACCGGCCTGTACAACCGCCGCTTCTTTATGGAGAAGTTGAGGGAAGAGATCAAACGTAACGAAAGGTTCGGCCATCCGCTCTCCCTCATTCTTATCGATGTTGATGATTTTAAGACCTACAATGACACCCAGGGTCACTTGAAAGGCGACGATCTGTTGAGAAGTTTGGCGGTCATTTTCAAAAAGCACGTCCGGAGCGTGGACTTCGTCTGCCGGATCGGCGGAGAGGAATTTATGGTGATTCTTCCCGAAACCAACTTTGACGCGGCCGTCAAAATTGCCGAGGGATTAAGAACCGCGGTGGAATACTACCCGTTTGCGGATCGGGAGAAGCAGCCCGGAGGGAAGTTGACGATCAGTCTCGGTGTGGCCAGCAGTACGAAAGGAGAAAAAGACATTCTCAAAATTCTCAAAGCGGTGGACGACGCCCTTTATCATGCGAAGCGTACGGGTAAAAATAAAATTGGAATCATCAAGTAGGACGTTCCGCCCCGTCTCATCCCCGCTCTCCTCCAATCGAATGCCCATTTCGGGTTCATCCGGTTTTGACAGTCTGAAACGGCCTCTGGTATGATGTTTTTATGTTCACGGGAATCATCGAAGAGATGGGTGTCGTCCAAGGATTTCACCGCGATAAGAAATCCGGACGCTTGACCGTTCTGGCCAAGACCGTCTTGGAGGAATTGGCCTTGGGGGACAGCATCACGGTGAACGGGGTCTGTCTTACCGTGATAGGGAGAACGGGCGGAGATTTCACCGCGGACGTGTCGTCCGAGACCCTGACCGTCACGAATCTGGGTTCCTTGAAAGTGGGCGATGCCGTAAATCTCGAGCGGGCCGTGCGGGTGAACAGCCGATTGGGCGGCCACCTGGTCAGCGGACATATCGACGGCATAGGCCGGATCAGGGACCGCCGCCAGGAGGACGAGGCGCTTTTCCTCACGATCGAAATCCCAAAAGAGCTGTCGCGGTACTGCGTGAAGAAGGGATCGATCGCCGTGGACGGAGTCAGCCTGACCATCAATCATGTGACCGACAAGGATATTCAGGTGGCGATCATCCCCCACACCGCAAAGGCGACATCTCTCGGCCTGAAAGGGGTCGGGAGCGGGGTCAATCTGGAGTGCGATTTGATCGGGAAATATTTGGAGCGCCTTCTTCTGGAACCCGGACCGGAAGGCGCCCCCCAAAAAATCGACCGGGAATATCTGCGGCGGCGGGGATTACTATAGAGTTGACAAACCGTTTCATGGTCTGGTATAGATAAGCCCACATAACACATTCAGGCCAAGGGAACCCCGTTAGAATCGGGGGCGGTCCCGCCGCTGTGAGTGGGGACGAAGCCCGCAATAAAGTCACTGTCGGACGACGGGAAGACGCGGGTGGAGGACGATCCACAAGCCAGAAGACCTGCCTGAATGCGCGGCCTATTCCGTTTCGATTGAAGAAGGCGGATCGGCTCACCTTAGGGTGAAGAAGCAGGGTGCAATCCTCAAGGGCTGGGTGTTTTGCCTTTGGGGATTTTTTATGCCCTCTTGCAAACTGCTGAAAAAGTCCATCTGCTTTGTTCTCCGTCCCTCGGTGTCCTCACGTACCTATTGCCTTACGCTCCGGGCTCCTCGGTCCCTGCGGCCTCGCGGCCCCCTTCCAGTAATACGAAATGTGGAAGTCCCCGGAGGGGGCATCTGGAGCTTTTTGAGCCGTTCGCCCATTCTATTTATTGCTCCTCTTTTTCTCGTCACTTCTCACGCCGTACTCCTCACCCCCATGTCCGCAAACGCCGAGCCGCTCACCTTGACGGATGATCTCGGTCGCTCGGTTCGGTTCCTGAAACCTCCGGAGAGGATCGTTTCTCTGGCGCCCGGGCTGACCGAGATCCTCTTCGCGCTCGGTCTCGGCGACCGGGTCGTCGGCGTCACCGATTACTGCAACTATCCGCCGGAAGCCTTGTCTAAAACGCGGGTGGGCGGATTGAATGCCAATATCGAAAGCATCCTGGCCTTACGTGCGGATCTGGTGGTCGGCGTCGCGGGATTGTATCAGGAAGATAACTTGACCCGGTTTGAGCGTTTTCAGATCCCGTACTTCGCCGTCGACCCCTCTTCGTTGGAAAAGATCTTCGGGACCATTCTTGTTTTCGGAAGGATCGCCGGGGCCAAGGAGACCGCCGTTGAAAAAGTGCGACAACTTCGTGAACGGCTGAATCGGATTCGACAGGCCGTGGAACCGTTTCCGCCGGTCCGTCTTCTTTATGTGGTGGATAAGGAACCCCTGATCTCGGTCGGAAAGAGGAGTTACCTCGCGGACCTGATTCATGAAGCGGGTGGAATCAACATCGCCGGGGGGTTAGACAAGGCCTATCCCATGCTGTCGATGGAATACGTCATTCAACAGGACCCGCAGGTGATTGTTCTGGCCATGGACGCGGATCGCTCCCTTTCCGATCAGGAGAAGCGGGACTGGAGCCGTTGGTCTTCTCTGTCCGCCGTGCGGGACGGGAAAATCTACAAGGTCGATCGGGACCTTTTGAACCGACCGGGGCCGAGGGTCATGGACGGTCTGGAAGAACTGGTTCGTTTGCTCCACCCTCCCGTCGATTTTACGCCGGGGAGATGACGTGCTCACTTTCAAACGATGGATAACCGTGTTATCGCTTCTGTCGCTGATGTGGATCATCACGGTCATAATCTGTCTTCTTCACGGCACGGAGCCGATCACGCTGTCGGAGGCCGTCCGGATTTTCGGTTCGCGATTCTCGGACGGGTCCGGGTATGCCGCGGACCCCGGCAAGGAAATCATTCTTCTGGATGTGCGCCTGCCTCGCGTTTTGCTCGCCGGACTGGTGGGCGGGATGCTGTCGATGGTGGGGGTCGCCCTTCAGGCGCTGCTTCGAAACCCGCTGGCCGATCCGTTTGTGATCGGTATATCGAGCGGGACCGCCCTGGGCGTCGTTTGTTTTCTTTTGTTGGATGTCGATGTTTCCTTCTGGGGAATGACCGCTTCGCCGCTGCTTGGCTTTATGGGCGGTTTGTTCACGTTGTTTTTTCTCTATAGTCTGTCTCGGGTCCACGGCCGGATTTTTGTCCAGACGCTTTTGCTTGGAGGGGTTATCCTCAACTCGATGCTCTCGGCCGTGATCATGTTCATCACCTATATGGTGGATGCCAACAAGGTGATGGGCATCGTTTACTGGTTGATGGGAAATCTGGGCTCTCTTGATTATAGGGCCTTGTCGGGGGTGGCTTTGTATGCGGCGGTCGGGACGGCCGTGCTCTTCAAATCGGCGAGAGGGTTAAACCTGCTCGCCCTTGGGGATGAGACGGCCGTCACGCTCGGTCTGGATGCAGAGCGGACCAAGCGGATCGCCTTTTTCGCCTCCGCCTTGCTGATCGGGGCGGTGGTGTCGGTCAGCGGGCTAATCAGTTTCGTCGGGATCATGATTCCGCACGTTCTGCGGATGCTGATCGGTCCGGATCATCGGCTGCTGCTCCCGGCCTCGGTTTTGGGCGGGGGGATTTTCTTGATGGCGGCCGATACGATCGCCCGATCACTGATCTCGCCGACCGAGATCCCGGTCGGGGTGATCACGGCGCTGTGTGGCGGACCCTTCTTTCTTTTTCTCCTCTGGAGGGGAAGAACCCGTTATTTGAATCCGTAAATCGAAGAGGCGACCCGGCGAGAATAGCGAGCGGGAGGGGCGACGCGAATCACTATAGGAGGCGGTCACGAAACGGAGATGGCTACGATTTATACATTGCAAGACGTGAGTTTTCGCTACGAATCGGCTTGGGTTCTAAAAGGGATCAATCTGGCGATCGAACAGGGAGAGGTCCTGGGTCTGATCGGCCCCAACGGTTCCGGAAAGACCACCCTTATGAAAATATTGGGCCGGCATCGGAAACCCGGTGAGGGGGGAATATGGTTGGGATCGGAAAACCTCTCGACCGTTCCGCTGGGCACGCTGGCCCGGCGTGTGAGCATGGTCCCTCAGGAGTTTCCGGCCCCGTTTCATTATACCGTTCTTGAAATGGTTCTGATGGGACGCTACCCGCATATGAAAGGATGGGCGTTTGAGAGCGCGGAGGATTATGGCATCGCCCGGTCCGCGATGGAGCGCATGGGCGTGGATTCGTTCGCCCGCCGATTTTTCACCGAGCTGTCGGGCGGGGAAAAACAACGCGTGATCATCGCCCGCGCGCTGGCGCAGCAGGCGGAGGTCCTTCTGCTGGATGAGCCGGCGACGTTTCTGGATCTTCACCACCAAGCCGGGATTTACAAACTGCTTGGAGAACTGAATCGGCAGGACGGTATGACGGTGGTGGTCGTTTTACACGACCTGACCATGGCCTCCCAGCTCTGCCGGAGACTGCTCTTATTGAATGAAGGACGGGTGGTCCGGGTGGGAACACCCTCCGAAGTGTTGACGGAAAAAGTGATCGAAGAAGTCTACCGCTGCCGGGCCGCGGTCGATGCGCATCCGACAACCGGCCATCCAAGAGTTACCGTGATTCCGGAGTAGAAATGGACGGGAATAAACCGGCAGCTTGGAAATTTGTCGCGGCTTCGGTCGGGTTTCATTTCCTGATCGGAGGGCTGTCTCTTTGTATTCTATGGAAGCCATGGTCATCGCATCAGCCCGTCTCGGTGGTGCAGGTCAGCCTGGTCGATCCGATGGATACTCGGCCGGCATCGGTTAGGTCGTCGGGGCCCTTTAAGAATCGGCCGATTTCATCGGCGCCTTCACGGGGTCAGCCGGACCCCGTCAAATCATTCGTGCCCGTACCTCCGGATTCCGCTAAAGAGAATCGTGAATCCGCGAGCCTTGAAATGTCCAATGAATCATCTGTCCAATCGCAGGAGGAAGAGGTTCAACCGTTATCGACCGATTCACCCGCGGTTGATAGCACGCGGGCCCAATATGATTCTATCGCGGAAGACGAAACGCGGTCGGATGCGCTATCCCATTTTCTCTCGGATGTTCGGGATCGTCTGGAGCAGGCCAAACATTATCCATGGTTGGCCAGAATTCAAGGGCAAGAAGGAACGGTTCGGGTTCAATTTGTGATCGATGCGACGGGCGAGGCGCGGGAGATCCGTCTCCTCGAATCCTCCCGATCGAAGATTCTCGATCAGGAAGCGGTCGAGACCGTTAGGCGGGTGGGGCGCTTCGCTCACTTTCCCGTTTCATGGAATAAAACGATCCAGGTCCAGGTGCCGTTGGTGTTTCAACTGAATCCGCCGTGACCGGAGCCGAAAGGAGGTGCGGATGAAGTTTGTTTTCGCAGGAATATTGGCGGTATTATTATTTGGAACCGGTTCAATCGTTTTGGCTCAGAATGAAGGAGGACCCATGGAATTGGGGCCGGTCGTGGTCACGGCCACACGGCAGGAAGAGCACGTCCTTGATGTTCCGTCCCATGTTACGGTGATCACATCGGAGGACATCCGACGGACGAACGCGACGAATGCCGGGGACCTGCTCCGAACGGAGGCCGGTCTCTGGGTCACCAACACCAGCGGCTCCACGCCATCCGGAATCATGATCGACGGCCGTGGATTCAACGACGGGGGCGGCAACGGCAGCCGGGTGCTGGTTCTGATCGACGGCCGTCGGGCCAATGCGGTCGACACGAGCAATCCGGACTGGGCCGCGATCCCGGTCGAGGCGATTGATCGGATCGAGATCGCCCGCGGCCCGGCCACGTCGCTCTATGGGGATAACGCCATCGCAGGCGTCATCAACATCATCACCAAGTCCGGGGCCCGTGAGCCCTATACGGATCTTTCCCTCGAGCGAGGCAGTTATGATTATTGGAAACGCAAGGCGGCCATTTCTCAAACGTCGGGAGCCTTGGGATATTACCTGTACGGGGGCTTTGATACAAGCGACGGTTACCGGGAGCACAGCGACTACCGGGCCTCCAATTACATCGGAAATTTCAATTACAAAGTCAGTGATTTTTCGACGCTCCATCTGCAGTCCGGGTACCTCAGCAACGATTATTTGCTTCCGGGCAGCCTCACCCAGGACGAAATCGACGCGGTCGGCCGGCGAGGATCGGTGACCCCCCTGGATAACGCGGGTGTCCATCAAGGTCGGCTCGACCTCTCGTTTGATTCGTACCTGGATCCCAATCACTGGATCGAATTTTCGACCGGCCAGACCCTTCGCGGAGACGGATCGCTGACGACCGTTCCGAATTCGGGTTCGACCGATCTGAGCGACGACAGCCGATCCGTGTCCTTGGCCGGAAAATACCGTATCACCGGACGGCTCGCCGGACGGGAAAATCGTTTCCTGGCGGGAACCGATCTCCTCAAGGAGGAGATCCATGCCCAGAGCGCGAACAATTATCCCGATCCCGCATTCCCGTTCGTCAATCTCGAAAAAACGGATTACACGCGCCGGTTGATCGGGGCCTATGCGAGCGAGGAACTCCCGATATTATCCGCGCTGACCCTTAACATGACCGGCCGCATGGATTGGTCCCGGTTTACGTATTCACAGGCGACGACGGACTTGACGACGAATTCAACGACCGACTCTTCCGGGAATCGGTCGTTTCGTGTCTTCAGCCCCATGATCGGGCTGATGTATCTGACAACACCCTCCACGAGTCTGTTCGCAACATGGTCCCGGAATTTCCGCTTTCCCAATCGGGACGAACTGACCGGCATTTTCGGCCTGACACCGGCACTCGATCCGGAGCAGGCGACCACCTATGAGGCGGGGGAAAAGTTCCAGGCCGGATCGGTCTTCGAAGGAACGCTTTCCATTTTTCGGACCGATGTTAAAAATGAAATCCTCTTTGTGCCTCCGGCGCTCGGCGCAGCGGCGTTCGGCGAAAACGAGAATGTTCCCGAAGTTCGACACGAGGGGATCGAGGCCTCGGCGTCGGTCCGGCCATCTTCGACCCTTCGCATCAAGGGGAGCTACACGATCACCCGAACCAGGATACAGCAGGGTCCGTTCGAAGGGAGTCACCTTCCCATCACCCCGAAACATGCCGGAAGTGTTTCGGCGGATTGGGGGAAAGATAAGGGGCCGCTTCTTTCCGCGACGGGTCGATTCGTCGGATCACGGTATTTGGCCAATGACCTGGCGAATCAGCAGGAAAAACTTCCCGAATACATCGTCGTTGATGCTAAACTTAGCTATCGATTTAAATCCGCCGAGGCATTTTTCGGGGTTAACAATATCCTTAACCGGAAGTATGATGATTTCGGAGGAGTTGGAGGCTTTCCGTTCGGGAGCCGAATCGGATTCAACCCCTCACCGGAACGGAATTTCATGGGCGGATTCACCGTTCGATTCTGAGGCGGGCCACGGGCCGATTTCATTCGGGGGAAAGATGAGAATCACACGGGTCTATACACGGACCGGCGATAAGGGCAAAACCCGACTGGCCGGCGGGCAAATGATATCAAAGGATCAACTTCGAATCGAGGCCTATGGGACGGTGGATGAGTTGAACTCCGCGGTCGGCGTGGTGCGGGCTTTTAACCGGCCGGATGCGAAGCGTCTCGTCCAAGCCCGGAGGCTTGAGACCGAACTCCACCGTATTCAGAATCGTCTGTTCGATATCGGCGGGCTGCTGGCAACGTTGCCCAAGGATCAGAAGCGGTTCAAAAATTTACCCCGGATCGGTTCCGAGGAAGTTCTGCACCTCGAAAAGCTTATGGATAGGTGTCAGAAGGATTTGAGGCCGCTGAAAGAATTCGTCCTGCCAACCGGGGGTCCGCTCACGGCCTTTCTTCATCTGTCCCGGACGATCTGCCGGCGGGCCGAGCGGCTTTGTGTTCGTTTGGATCGCGTGGAAGGGGTTGACCCGGAGATCCTCAAATACCTCAACCGCCTGAGCGACGCCTTATTTGTTCTGGCCCGGTGGATGGGCCGTGCGCACCGGGAGCCGGAGACGCTTTGGGATCGGTGAGTCCGGGGGGCTTGCGTCGTTCCTTCCACTGCGGTATGATTATTTCATGGACCTTCCTTGCCCGATCTGTCATAAATCACTGGAGTGGACGAACAATCCATTCCGCCCGTTTTGCTCCGAGCGCTGCCGGCTGACCGATCTGGGAAACTGGGCCGCCGAGAAATACCGGATCAAAGCGGACCAAAAAACCGAACAACCGGAATCCCAGAATCCCGCCGATGCCGAAATTCATCACGGTCAAGAAAACTGAACAGGAGCAACAGCAGGCCGCGCGGTATCTGAAGAACTCGCTCGTCTATTCTTCGGCCCTGATCGGATTGATTTCCCTGATCCTGGGATACGGCGGGGTGATCTATCTCATTTTCAAGAGTGGGCCCATGGCGCCACTTCTGACCGACAGTCTGATTCTGTTGTCGGTCGGCCTGATTGCCGGACTTTTGCAGGCCGGCTATCAACATTATCTTTATAAAACCCATCCGGCCTATTTTGCGGACCGCATGCGCCGGGCCGAGCTGAGACTGACCCGCCAGCTTAAGAAGCTCGGAGATCCGGTGCGGGTGGAACATCCCGGGCGCTGGGCCGTGCCTTACCTGTATCTCGCCGCATGGGCCGGGTTTCTGGCGCTGATCGCCCTCTATCTCTCAAAATTAAATGTCGTCTCGGTTGTCTTTCTCCCGCTGGCGGGTTTTTTCAACGCGAGGTTTTTTTATTTAAAGCGTTTTGTTAAAAAATAGTCTCGCCGAACCTTGTCCGTTTGTGCTGATCCAGGCCGGGTCTATGAGCCTTGGTTTCCGGAGTTAAATGTTATGCCCCACCTCCAATTTCTCCAGGACCTGGTCGTTATTTTCGGCTTTTCGATCATCGTCGTCCTGATATTCCAGCGGATTCACCTTCCCTCCATCATCGGATTTCTGATCGCCGGCACCCTCGTGGGACCCTACGGTCTGAACCTGATCGACGATGCGGATCAGGTCAGTGTCTTGGCCGAGATCGGCGTTGTCATGCTCCTGTTCACGATCGGCCTGGAATTCTCGCTCGCGCGACTCTCGAACGTGCGGGCTTTTATCCTGACGGGGGGAGCGCTTCAGGTGGGGCTCACGATCCTCATCACGACCGTGGTCTTTCTGAGCCTCCAGGTATCGTGGAAGACCGGGATCTTTTGGGGATTCCTGCTGGCGTTGAGCAGCACCGCGATTGTCCTGAAGATTTTAATGGATCGAAATGAACTGGACGCGCCGCACGGGCGTCTTTCGGTGGGAATCCTGATTTTTCAGGACCTGGTCGTGGTTCCGATGATGTTGGTGACGCCGTTCCTTGGGAACGGGAACGGAAGGCCGGAATCGACCGCACTGATCCTGTTCACGGTGGTCAAGCTGGTGCTCCTGCTGGGCGGTCTTTTGTTGGCGGCCCGATGGGTCGCCCCGAAGTTGCTTATGTGGGTGGTCCGAACCCGAAGCCGTGAAATCTTTGTCATTGCCGTGATCCTGATCTGCATGGGAATCGCCTGGCTCACCTCCCGGATCGGCCTTTCGCTGGCGATCGGGGCGTTCATTGCCGGACTGGTCATTTCGGAGTCGGAGTACGGCCATCAAGCGCTGGCCGAAGTAGTCCCTTTTCGGGATAGCTTCAACGGTCTGTTTTTTGTCTCGATCGGGATGTTGCTCGATCTCAGGCTTCTGGTGAACCAGCCGCTTCTGATTCTCGGGGCGGCTGCGGGCGTCATGGTTCTCAAAGGACTGATCGCGGGGGGGGTGACCCTGGCCATGGGTTACCCCGTCCGTGTTGCGGCCTTGGTCGGCCTTGCGCTTCTTCAGGTCGGGGAGTTCTCATTCGTTTTGGCCCAATTCGGTCAGGATCAGGGCGTATTGGTCGGACAGCCCTATCAGCATTTTCTCGCCATCTCGATCCTGAGCATGATCGCCACGCCCTTTCTCATCCAACTGGGGCCGCCCCTGTCCGACCGTGCCGAATCCTTCCAACCCCTCAGAAGATTGTTCGGGACCCGACAACTGACCGATCTTCAACCCAAAGATCTGGAGCTAAAGGACCATGTGATCATTGCCGGATACGGATTCAACGGACAAAATCTCGCGAGGACCTTGAAGGAGGCCGGCCTTAAGCACGTCGTGGTCGACATTCACGGAGATTTGGTTCGCTTGGGTCGAACCCAAAATATTCCGATATACTTCGGGGACGTTACGCGCCCCGAAGTACTCCGGCAATTGCGAATCGATGCGGCCAAGATGTTGATCTTGGCCGTTTCGGATCCCTTCGCGTTGCGCCGGGCGCTGCGCGTCGCCCGGCAGGCGAATCCGTCGATTCAGATCGTGGCCCGGTCGCGGTACGTCCGTGACCTGGATGAACTTTTTCAGTTGGGTGCGAACGACGTGGTGCCGGAGGAGCTGGAAAGCTCGGTGGAGATCGCCGGAATCGTCCTCAAACGGTACCGGGTTCCCCCCGGACGGATTACCCGGAAACTGGAGGAAATCCGGCGGGAGGGATATTCGAGCCTGAGCCGCGCCGCGATTCAGCCGATCCTCACGAGAGAAATTCTACCGCCCGAGGTGGAGGTGTTCCGGCATCGTCTTATGCCCGATTCGCTTGCCGTCGGAAAAAGTTTGGCCCAGTTGGAGCTTCCGTTTCGAACCGGCGCGATCATTGTCGCCGTCATTCGGGGGGAGGAGACCCGGGCCAATCCCGGCGGCGCCTTTGTCCTGGAACCGGAAGACATGCTCGTGCTGGCGGGAGTGGAGGAGGTGATTCGCCAGGCGATCATCTATCTCGATGAAGGAGACCACGGCCATTTGACCCCGTCGGGACCCGGCGAGGGAAGCCCGGCCTCATCGGCCTGAAATTTTCGGGATCCGTCATCCGACTGCTCGGGCGGAACCAAGCCTTGGCAGATGCCGGTGCCTCTTTATTGCCGGATTCCGAGGTAAAGGTAGACTCCGATGGACAGAAAGAGCAGATTGGCCAGGCTGCTGGCCAGAAGGGGCGGGATCAATCCAGCATGGCCAAAGGAAAGTGCGATGGAATGAACGATCCAGTAGCCGCTGGCAATCAATAAACTGATGCCGATGCCCCGCGCGACCCCGCGTGACCTGGTCTCCACCAGTCCGAAGGGGATGGCAATCAAGCTCATCACGAAGCTGACAAAGGGAAGCGAAAGCTTGTTATAAAGATCGACACGGTATCGCCTGACGTCGTAACCATCCTTGTCCAGGCGGTTGATATATTTTTTGAGCTCGCCGAATTTCATTTTATCCGTGTCGATGTCCAGTCCTTTGAACTCCTGTGGTTTTCTTTGAAAAGTGGCCGTCTGTTTGTCGAAAAGGTCTTCGGTGACTTTTCCGTCTTCGGAAAAATCCATGACCCGGCCTTGATACATGATCCATGCCCCGTTTTCGTATTGGACCCGCTTGGCTTGGATGCGTTCCTGCAATGTGGAGTCGTCCCGAAGCTTGTAAAGCGTAACATCATGCAGCACCCGGTTGATCGGATCGACCAGGCCGATGTTGAGGAATGTGTGGCGTCCGTCCCGTATCCAGAGATGGCTTTGGCCGTAGTAAGCCTGTTCCTGGTACTTTTTGATTTTAACAAACTGAACGAAGTCGGTCTTTTGCTTGGTGAGGGGAATGAATGAAAGGTTGCCAAGACCCAGAAGGAGACTTGCGGCAAATGCGAGGATCAGTATCGGAGAGGTTGCGTAATTCAGACTGACGCCATTGCTTTTCAGCGCCACGATCTCATTGTTCCTGGACTGAAGTCCCAGGAGGATCAGCGTGGAGACCAGCATGGCGATCGGCGCAATATCAAAAACGGTCTTCGGGATTTTAAGACCGAAATAAAGAAATATCAACCGGAATGAAGCGTTTTCCTGGATAAGGCGCCCGATCTTGCTGAAAAAATCGATGGTGATATAGACCAGGACAAGCGTCGCGAGACAGAGGAGGAGAATCTTTATATACTCGCGAAAAATGTATTTGAGCAGTATCGGCAAATTCATCTCCTCATCGCCCGCCAGGACGAAGCGATTGAATCCAAAACCCGCGGTTGGATCCCATGATAAAAAAGGCCGCAAGTACAGTCATCAGCAGGTTCGGCAACCAGGCCGCAAACAAGGGAGCCAGCAGGAATGATGTGACCAGAAAATCCGAGATGATCATGAACAGGTAATAGAGCAGGGCCATCGCGATACCGAGCGCAAAACCGCCGAGACGACCGCCTTGTTTAATGACCAATCCAAGGGGAATTCCGACAATTCCAAAAATGAGGCAGGAGAACGGGAAGGAATAAGTTTTATAATATTCCTCAAGGGTCCTCCGCTCGTTGCGTGCCAACGGCTGAGAAGCGGCCATTCTCATTTTGATCTGCTGGATCCTGAGCGCGGGGTCGGTATCCCCGGACGCATGGTTGACGGCCGCGGCCAAATCTAGTTTGAACTCATACTTCCTAAACGTTATCCATTGATAGCGGGGCGGATCTCCGCTTTCTCGGTGCTGGCTGCCGTTCAGTAAGCGAAGGCCGACCAGATCCGATGTCGGGTCGCCTAATATCATTCCCTCCTGCGCCAAAATCAACACCGGCTGGTTGGGGTCCCTGAGATCGTAAATTAGGATGCCGTTAAGCTGAGTGGGGGTGGGCATTTCGTCGACATAGATCATCATATTTTCCAAAGGCTCATTGAATATGCCGGGCTCCAGCCCCAAGGAAAACTCCTGTTTGAGCAGGTCCATGGCCGCTTTCTTCATGTTGAGACCGACCCAGGGCTGACCCCAGGCCGATAGACTGAACGTCATTCCGAACGACAGGACCGCGAAAACGAGAACCGGAACCGCTAATCGCGACAGGCTGATACCGCTGGCCATCAAACCTGTTATCTCATGATCGGCCATCAATCGCGAAAAACTAATAATCGTTGCAATCAGGACCCCCATCGGAATGGCGATAATCAGAAAGGTCGGCAAGAGAAAAATAAAAATTCGGCCGACGGTTAAGAATGAGACCCCCTTGTTGATCAACAGTTCGGTCAATTGCACCGTTTGTTCGATCAGGAGGATCATCATTAAGGCGGACAGAGTCAGCACGAAAGGTACCAGGAGCTCGATAAAAATGTATCGATCGATGATTTTCCACATAGGTCTTTTATAATGGAATTCTATGGAATTGTAAAGGTGATATAAAATCGACAAAATAGGGAGGGGGCCTGACTTCTTTAAAAAAATTCTTGACAAGCCTGAATGACTGTGTTACTTATGACCCGATTATTGAGTGTCCATAAAGTGAACACTGGTCTCTTTTGTGGAAGGAAAATGACGCGAAGCTTCATCAAGACCGCGGGGAAACATGGCCCGCGGTTTTTTGTTTTGCGGTCACGCGTGTAAAATTTCGGGGGACTGTGTAAAGAAAGGGGGGTGTTGTGAGAAGCAAGGGCACAGTGAAATGGTTTAACGATCGCAAAGGATTTGGGTTCATCAAATTGGAAGACGGCAAAGATGTTTTTGTACATTATTCCGCCTTGCAGGGCGACGGATTTAAAACTTTGAAGGAAGGGGAGCCGGTTGAGTTTGACGTTGTGGACGGCGCGAAAGGACCCCAGGCCGCCAACGTCGTCCGTCTTTCCGTTTAACGGGTTTCCCCTTTTTCATAAGTACCGAAGATTTAATTTAATTGATGATTATGACGACCCAGGAGATCCAAGTCTTCTGGACCCTTACAAATCCACCCTCGTATAAAAATAAATTACCCATCCTTTAAAAAGCCCCATTTTCATTAGTCGGATAGGCCTCTGCGTCGTTTGACATCCCCACTAACTTCTGGTATTTTTTAAATAAAGTGACTTTAGGGGTGTCCATTGGCCGATAAAGCGACGATCGTGCAGAATGCCCAACGCTACATGGCGAAGGGCCAGATTGATAAAGCCATCGATGAATGGCAGAAACTCATCTCCGAGTCGCCTAATGATGGCAATATTTTCAACACGATTGGGGATCTGTTACTTAAAAAAAACGACGTTTCCAAAGCGGTTGAAGCCTACCTCAGAGGGGCGGAAGTATTCCGTTCCGCCGGTTTTGCGCTAAAAACCATTGCAATCTACAAAAAACTGATCAAACTCGTTCCTCAACGCCTGGATATTATTGTCAAGTTGGGAGATCTCAATGCGGAGCGAGGCCTTGTCGGAAACGCCGTAGAAGATTATTTGTTGGCCGCCAAACATTTTATTCAGGAAGGGGACGTCAAGGAGTGTCTTGAAATATATAGAAAAATAGCCAACTTGGACCCGAGCAATACGGGAATTCGCTTGAAGTTAGCGGACCTCTGTCTGAAGGAAGGAATGCAACAGGATGCCATCGACGAGTACCTGAAAGTTGCCGAGTCGTACCGCAATAACAAGCAGTTGAGAGAAGCGGACGATCTTTGTCATCGCATATTAAAGTTGGATCCCAAGAACGAAGCGGCACGAAAACAGATGGGGGGGGGCGCAGCAACTAAAGAGACTCCTTCACAATCGAGTTCGGAATCTAAAGAGCAACTGCTTACAAAGATCGGCGGTTTAGAGGGCATGCAGCTTGATGAGGCTCGGAAGCTCATGGATCAATATATTGAGCAGAATCCTGACGACCCCATCGGGTTTCATAAACTTGGGACGGTCGTCATGAAAACAGGCAACAAGGATGAGGCCTTCACCTGGTTTAAGAAGGCCGTTCACCAATACATGGACCGCAGCGAATACGGTCAGGCCGGAAAATTGATGAAGGAATACATTGAAGCCGATCCGGACCGAGGGGATGCCCATATTTTGCTTGCGGAGGCCTATGATCGCGGAGGGAGTGCACAACTCGCCGTTTCAACATATGCTCACGTCATTGATGGCGCACTGGCTTCAGGGGAGACGGCCCGCGCCAAAGAATTGTACGCCAAGATCAAAGGGCTTGACCCCCAGCACCACGATGTCCGACGCTTACGTCAATCCTTTGAGACCACGGAGGATTCTCAACCCCAGACCGTTCCTTCCGAATCATTCAACCAACCCGAGACTTCTGTGGCACCGCTCCCGGAAGAACCGGCGGACCTCGCTCAGGTGCTTTTGCCCTCCGAGAGCGATGTTCCTTCAGCGGAACCGGTGCCCATTGTTGATCAGGCCGCTCTTCAAAGCCTTTTCACGGAGGCTGAGGTTTATTTGAAGTACGGTTTGTCGACGAAGGCGATTGAACAGCTCCAGCAAATTCTCGCGGTGGACCCGGAAAATGAGGCGGCCCACCAGCAGCTCAAGGAAATCTATAAGAATGAAGGACAGAACGAGAAGGCGATTGAAGAATGCTTCCATTTAATGGAGATCTATAAAAAAGCGGGGGATTCAGAGCGGGGGACAGCCATCCTGGAAGAGGCGAAGACCATTGATCCGGAGAATCCGAAAATTCGTGAAGCAACGGACCTCTCTCCGATTATGGACAGCGGACGTATGAAGGCGATATTGGCCGATAAGCCGGCAGAGGTCGAGGCCGCTGGGCCCAGTACGGAATTAGACACCCCGGCACCGGAAGTTGGGTCCAAGGAACGGATTTCTTCCGAAGTCTCGGCCGCCACAGGTCATGAGCAGGAAAAAGTCGCCGAACAGATGGCCGAAGCGGATTTCTACCAGCAGCAGGGTCTTCGGGATGAAGCAAAAAAAATGTATGAGTCCATTCTGGCCCTTCAGCCTGATCTTCCCCCCGCCAAGGAGAAGCTCGAAGCCATCGCGGCGGAAGAGACCATCGAGTTGGAGATGAAGTCTCAAAAGGCTAAGACGTTTGAGGGGACACAGCCAGTGGCCGAATCACCGCCGAAACCTGAGACCAAGACCACCCGGCCGATTCAAGAGGCCCAGGTTCAAAAACAGGACAATGCGAAATCGGCCGATGAACGTCGCTTAGATGATGAACTTGAAAAATCCTTTGCTCCGTTCATGGGCACTGATACCAAGAAAGCGGTCGGGGAGCCCCCGGAAACCGCGGGCCATTACCCCACAGAAGCGGAGGAATCGGTAACCCATCAATCGGTCCTAAAAGAAAAGAAGGAACCGGAAAGAAAAACCGACAAAAAAAGCGGACGGTCCAATGGGCCCAAAGAGAATAAAGAAGAATTTGTTGATTTATCCGGGATATTAAATGAAAAAATTAAAGGGGATCCAAAGATCCATTCCAAGTCCGAACTTCACGATGAGAAGACGGTTAGCGAACAGCTGGACAGCATCTTTGAAGAGTTTCAAAAAGACGCGGTGCAGGTGGATGATATCGATTACGAAACCCATTATAACCTTGGAATCGCTTACAAGGAAATGGGGCTTATAAATGAAGCGATGATCGAATTTAAGCAGGCCATGGATGGGCCGGACCGCTTTATTGATTCATGCAACATGCTGGCGGCATGCCATCAGGAAGGCGGAGACCGTCTGGAAGCGATCAAGCTTTTGGAACGTGCCCTTTCTGACCCCCGGTGCGAAGAAACTCAAGGCCATTGGCTTCGTTATGACCTGGCCTCTCTATATGAAAAGGAAGGGCGGCCGGAAGAGGCCCTGAACATGTTCGGCAAGATCGCAGGGGCCGACCGAAACTTTAAAGACGTGATTAAGCGGATTGAAAATCTCGAAGGCCAGCTCGGAAAAAACCGCCGAAAGACACCGGCGGCATCGGTGACCCGCGCGGAGGAAGATGAAGATCTGGATGTGATGATGGATCGGATCTTCGGCGAGTCCACCCCAGCCGCCAAGACCCAACGCGGCAAGGCGGTTGACCAGGACAGTTCAAAAGAGGATGCCAGGAAGAAAGATCGGATATCCTATTTATAGGGGCTCGTGTCACCCTCCCCGCCGGTTGAGGCTGACCGGGCCCCCCACTCTCGGTGGCTATGTTCACTGGGGAATTATTTTAAAGGAAACCACGGTCCGTGAGCTACCTTGAACATTATAACCTGAAGGAAGAACCCTTCTCGAATTCGGTAGACAATCGGTTCTATTACAACAGCAAGCCGCATGCCGAAGCGTTGATCCGACTCAAATACGCGGCCGAGCAGCGGAAAGGCCTGGCCTTGCTGGTCGGGGATGTCGGCGCCGGGAAGACCACGCTGGCCCGTAGGCTTCTGGATGAACTGGATGAAAACAATTACGAATCGGCCCTCTTGATTGTCATCCACAGCTCGGTAACCTCCGAATGGCTTCTCCGTAAAATTTCGGTTCAGTTGGGCGTTCAGAAGCCGGCCGAGGCGAAGACCGATCTCCTCGGGCAGTTATATAACCGCCTGGCCGAGATTCATGATAAAAAGAAAAAGGCCGTTGTCCTGATCGACGAAGCCCAGATGCTTCAAACTCGGGAGGTCATGGAAGAGTTTCGCGGCATACTGAATATCGAATTGGACGGCCACAAATTGATCACCTTCATCCTTTTCGGCCTCCCGGAAGTGGATCAACATCTCGCCCTGGATGAACCGTTGAGACAGCGGGTGGCGATCCGTTATCACCTTCAGGCCTTCACCGAAGAGTCATCCGAGGATTATGTGAGGTACCGCCTCCAAATCGCCGGCTGCAAAAAGGAAATCTTTACCAAAACGGCGTACTCGGCGGTTCATCAGTATGCCAAGGGGATTCCCCGACTCATCAACACCGTATGCGACAATGCCCTGTTGGAAGGCTACCTTCGGAAAAAAGATCGGATCGATCATGACATGATCCGTGAGATTTCTGTCGATCTGAAACTGGCGGACACATAAAAAAGGTCCGTTTCCTGCTCGCTAGCGGACCGCGTTGGGCGCCGGTTTTCCTTTCAAAACCGCATGAATATTTTCGATCACCACCCAACCCATTCGAACTCGGGTCTCGACCGTGGCGCTGCCGAGATGGGGCAGCAATACGACATTCTGCAGAGACAGAAGGGCTCTTTGAACCGCGGGTTCTTCTTCGAAAACATCCAGTCCGGCCCCGGCTATTTTCCCGTTCTTTAATGCCGTTACAAGGGCCTTTTCGTCCACCACGGGACCCCTGGCCGTGTTAATGAGAAGGGCCGTTTTCTTCATGCGGTCGAATGCCCGGCGATTGATCAGGTGACGGGTTCCGGACGTGAGCGGGACGTGCAAGCTGACGAAATCGGCGGCTGCGAGCAGTCGCGGGAGCGACCGGTAGGTAACGTGAAGATTTTTCTCGATGGGCTTGGGTAAGCGCCGGCGGTTGTGATAGAGCAGGCGCATGCCGAAGCCGGCGGCTCTCTCGGCGACGGCCCGGCCGATCCGTCCCATTCCGATAAGCCCCAAGATCTTTCCGGAGACCTGCGTTCCCAGAAGCTGAGTGGGATTCCATCCCGTCCATCGGCCGGTGCGGACGAGACGGTCGCCTTCCACGACGCGCCTTGCGAGACTCAAGATCAAAGACCAGGTCAGATCGGCGGTGGCCTCCGTGAGCACGCCCGGCGTGTTCGTGACGGTGATTCGCCGGGCCGCGGCCGCTTTCATGTCGATGTTGTTGTAACCTACGGCATAATTAGCGATGACCCTCAATCCGGAATGGCTCGCGATCACCTCGGCGTCGATCGGGTCCGATAGCATTGAAATCAACGCCGGTCTTCCCTGCATCCCTCTTATCAGTTCCGGTTTGGTCAGCGGACGGTCATGGAGGTTATATTTCAGATCGAACTGGGTTTTCAGCCGCTGCATCACGGGCGGCGGCAAAACGCGTGTGAGAAAGACTCCGGGTTTCATCATTTTCCTCTTGGGTCAATTCCTCCCCGCCCTGTCCTTGGACCTTCCCGGCAGTCCAGGCGAGCGGGGAGGGGAGGCTTTCTCCGGCTTCGCCGGTCTGAGCGCGGGGTCCGGGGGCGACGGAGGATAGACAGCGCCGCACGGGCCCCAGACACGATTGGCCGCGACTTGAGCCCCTAATAAATAGTATTTTGAAACGGCATCATATATAATCAGGCGGAGGATTTCAATCCTTCCAAATAATCGGTTGCCGATGGAGCGAAGAATCATCACAGGGACCGTGATCGTTGGACTGGTGTTGGCTGTCGTGTTTGTCCGCGCCGGGGCGCGCGCCCCCCGGGCCTTGGATGGATCGACCTTTCGGATGACGCTTTCGAACGAACCGCCCACGCTCGATTGGAATCTGGCCACCGACAGCGTTTCGTTCGACGTTTTGATCAACCTGATGGAAGGTCTCACGGAATATGACGAACATCTCCGTCCGCGCCCGGCCGTGGCCCGTTCCTGGGACGTCTCACCCGATGGCCGCACCTATCTTTTTCACCTTCGTGAAGACGCCCGCTGGAGCGACGGAGAACCGGTCACGGCCGGAGATTTCGAGTATTCCTGGAAGCGCCTCTTGAATCCGAAAACCGCTGCGGAGTACGCCTACTTTCTGTACGACATCGAGGGCGCCGAGGATTATAACACCGGAAAGGCGGATCGACCGGACTCGGTCGGGGTCCGCGCGCTGGACAAGCGGACGCTTGAGGTCCGTCTGAGAAAACCGATCGTTTTTTTCCCGAGCATCACCACGTTCATGGTCACCTTCCCCATGCGCCGCGATATCGTCGAGAAATTCGGTGAGAGATGGACCGAGCCGGGCCGGATCGTGACCGACGGCCCTTTCATGCTGGGCGAATGGCGGCACGAATATAAGCTCACCTTGTCTCCAAACCCCTATTACTACGGACCCGAACCCGCACTGAGGAAGGTGACCCTGTTCGTCGTCAATGAAACCACGACCGCGTTGACCCTTTACGAGACCGGTGATCTGGAAATGGCCACGGTTCCGCCCGAGGCGATGGCCACCTACCGCGGGAGGTCCGAATATGTAACGGCCCCTATCCTCCGCGGATATTATTACGGCTTTAATGTGCAGAAGGCGCCATTCACGGATCCCCGAATCCGTCGCGCCTTTTCAATGGCGATCGACCGTACGGAATTTCCCGCCATCCTGAAACGGGGCGAGATCCCGGCGACCTTCTGGGTTCCTCCGGGAATGCCCTACCATAACCCCGCGATCGGTCTGCCCTTCGATCCCGAAGCCGCGCGAAGGCTGCTGGCCGGGGCGGGTTTTCCGGACGGGCGGGGTTTCCCGACCGTCACGGCGGTTTTCAATACCAGCCCGGAAAACAGCCTGATCGCCGAGAATCTCCAGGCGCAATGGAAACGGAACCTGGGCGTGGAAGTCCGGCTGGACAACCAGGAATGGAAGGTCTATCTCAAGCAGCTTCAGACGGACCCGCCGCCCTTGTTCCGCCTGGGGTGGGGAGCCGATTATCCCGATCCGGATAATTTCATGAATTTGTTCACCTCGACCAGCGGGAACAATCGGACCCGGTGGAGAAACGATCGGTACGATGAGCTGATCCGATCCGCCTCGGCCGATTCCGACCCTGTCCACAGGCAGAAGGCCTACGATGAAGCCCAGCGAATACTTCTTGAAACGGATGCGGCGATCATGCCGCTCTTCGTGGCGACCCAGAACTGGGTGATCAAACCTTACGTCCGCGGACTTCGAATCAATCCCCTCGAGCTGCTCGAGTTGAAGGACGTCCGCCTGGAGAAACCTTGATAGGATATACTCTGAAGAGATTGGCCTGGGGAATCCCCGTGCTATGGCTGGTGGCCACGGCGACCTTCGTTCTGATGCATGTGATCCCCGGAGGACCCTTTGACCAGGAAAAATCACTGCCGCCCGAAATCCGGGCGAATGTCGATTCCAAATACCATTTGGATCGGCCCGTTTTAACCCAGTATGTTTTTTATCTTGGAGACCTCCTGCGGGGGGACTTCGGGCCCTCGTATAAATATCTCGGACGGAATGTGAACGACATGATCCGGGAGACCTTTCCGGTTTCGATGCAACTCGGCCTTTGGGCCGTTTTGATTTCGATCCTCCTGGGTGTCGGCGCCGGGATCCTTGCGGCCGCACGGCCGCTTTCCTGGATGGACCACGCCGCCATGTTTCTGGCCACGGCCGGGATTTCGGTGCCGAGTTTTGTCATCGGCACGTTCCTCATCTTGATTTTCAGTTACCGTCTTCACCTGTTTCCGGCGGCGCTTTGGGAGGGATGGCGTTACAGTGTCCTTCCCGCCGTCACCCTGGCCCTGTTGCCCGCGGCCTATATCGCGAGGTTGACCCGGTCGAGCATGCTGGAAGTTCTAAATAAGGATTTCATACGGACCGTCCGGGCCAAGGGTTTCGGCGAGCGGCGGGTACTCTTCAAGCATGCCCTGAAAAATTCGATCACTCCGGTGGTATCCTTCCTCGGTCCGTTGACGGCGACGCTGGTCACCGGGTCCTTTGTGGTTGAATTTATCTTTTCGGTTCCGGGAATGGGTCGATATTTTATCACGGCCGTAACCAATCGTGATTACCCGCTGATCATGGGGGTGACGCTGATCTACGCCGTGCTGATTGTGGCGGCGAACATCGTGGTGGACCTGGTTTATATATGGTTGGATCCGAGGATGCGGATTAGGGATCATTAGAGGGTGGCGGAGACGGGCCGGCGGAATTCCGGGTCCCGCGTGCGGAATCTCATGACGGTTCAGCGATTCATTCGATCCCATTCCAGAATCCTCATCAGCGGGGGATTTATCCTGTTGATCGGGGTGGCGGCGCTGGCCGCTCCATGGCTGGCGCCCTATCCATACGATCAGCAGGATACCCATTCCATCCTTCAGGGCCCGAGTCCGCAACACTGGATGGGTACGGACCGTCTCGGACGGGACCTTTTTTCCCGATTGCTTTTCGGCGCGCGGATGTCCATGGCGGTCGGGGTCTTTACGGCGCTGTTTGCTGTGATGTTCGGCACGGTTTACGGCGCCGCGTCCGGATACGTGGGAGGAAGAACGGACAACCTCCTCATGCGGTTCGTGGATCTGGTCTATGCGCTGCCGGACCTCCTGTTGATTATTCTGATCACGGTGACGATCGGACGGGGGGTACTGGGGATATTTCTGGCCTTAAGCCTCGTGAGCTGGGTGACGGTGGCGCGGATCATTCGAGGAGAGGTCTTGAGGCTGCGGGAGTTCAGCTATGTGGAGGCCGCCCGCGCCGTCGGCGCGCCGCATCACCGGATCCTGCTCGTCCATATTCTTCCCAATACGCTGGGCGTGCTGATCGTGACCCTGACATTCCGCATACCGGCCGCGATCCTGGCCGAATCCACCTTGAGTTTTATCGGCCTCGGAATCGCGCCCCCGTTTGCCAGCTGGGGCAGCATGGCGAACGAGGGCTGGAGCGCGATGAAGTACTATCCCCATCTGATTTTGTTCCCGAGCCTTGTTTTGTTTCTGACGATGGTCGCCTTCAACGTCCTGGGCGACGCCCTGCGTGATGCCCTTGATCCCGAGCGGCGTCCGAGAGCCGCATAAATGGACGGGGGAATCAATTCCTCCTTGAATTTCCGCCGGGTATCTGGTATTCTACCGACACTTTTGAAGAACCCCGGCTACCCAGCCGAGGGTTCTTCGATCCGTGGGGAAAAAGTCTATATTTTTTTATTCGCTCGCCGATCCGCCTTCACAGGCGGAAATCGCGCTCGCTATGCGGATTCAAGTGAGGTTCAGGTTTCCCTTGTCCGAATCCAGCGAGCCAAGCGGGCGAGGGGGGGCTCCCCCCTCTTCGCGGGTGGAGGGGACGTCGCGAGCCCCTAGTATACGGAGAGAACGTGGCGACACCCTTGGCCGAGCGATACAAGCGCGTAACGATAAAAACAGTCCCGGTCTATCTCGCCCTGATCCTTCTGATCATCTTCGCCCGTCCGACCCTCGGCGGGTTTATTCCGGGTCTCCTGATCGTTCTCGCTGGAGAAGCGTTACGGGTCTGGGCCGCGGGCCATTTAAAAAAAACCAAAGAGGTCACGACTACCGGGCCCTACGCTTATGTGAAGAATCCGCTCTATCTTGGGACGCTTTTGATCCTGATCGGATTCTGCCTCATGGCCCGGAACCTTTATCTTCTCGTCATGGGTCTGGCGATTTTTTTTGTTTACTATGCTCCGTTCAAAAAGAAACGCGAAGGGAAAAGGTTGCGCGAGCATTTCGGTCAGGCCTGGGACGATTATGATCGGGCCGTTCCGGATTATCTGCCAAGCCTTCACCCCTATCCGGGACGGGGAACCGGTCGGTGGGAACGGAAATGGTTTTATGAAAACAGCGAAGACGGAACGGCCCTGGCGGTCGCCCTGGGCATCTTCGCAATCGGTTTGCGGTATTGGTTCAGCGCGGGGTAGATCAATATCATCGAGGAAAAAAATGAAGATTCAACGGGCATTAATCAGCGTGTCGAATAAAGAAGGCGTGGTCGAGTTGGCCAAGGGGCTGGCCGCGCTGGGGGTCGAGATCCTCTCCACCGGGGGAACGGCCAAGACATTAAAAGAGGCGGGCATTCCGGTCAAGGATGTGGCTGAATTCACCGGCTTTCCGGAGATGCTGGACGGCCGCGTCAAGACGCTTCATCCCAAGATTCACGGCGGACTCTTGGCGAAACGGGACGATCCGACGCATGTGGCCCAAATGAAGCAGCAGGGCCTGGAGCCGATCGATCTCGTCGCGGTGAATCTCTATCCCTTCGAAGCGACCGTGGCCAAGCCGAACGTCCGTTTCGAAGAGGCGATCGAGAACATCGACATCGGCGGACCGGCCATGCTGCGGTCCTCGGCCAAAAACTTCGAGCACGTGACGGTCATCGTCGACCCCCGTGATTATCCGAAAGTGTTGGAAGAGCTTCGAAGCCACAACGGGACGATTTCCCGGGAAACGCGTCTGGGACTTGCGAAAAAAGTCTTCAACCACACCGCCCGTTATGACAGCGTGATCTCCTCCTATCTTGAGAACCAAGGGAAAGAACCGGATCGCGTACGATTTCCCGGCATCTTCACGCTGCAGTTTGAGAAGGTCGAGGATCTCCGTTACGGGGAGAATCCGCACCAGCAGGCCGCTTTCTATCGCGAGTTCCAGCTCTCCGAGCCTTCGGTGTCGACGGCCAAACAACTGCACGGCAAGGCGATGTCCTTCAATAATTTTCTGGACGCCAACGCCGGCCTGGAGCTCGTGAAGGAATTTAACGAGACGGCGGCCGTGATCATCAAGCACAACAACCCGTGCGGGGTGGCCACCGGAGAAACAATCCTCGAAGCCTACACGAAGGCCCGGGCCACGGATCCGGTGTCGGCCTTCGGCGGGGTCATCGCTTTCAACCGCCCTGTGGATGTCGAGACGGCGGAAGAGATCGCCAGGATGTTTGTCGAGATCGTGATCGCCCCCGGCTTTGAACGCGGCGCCCTGGACGTGTTTAAAAAGAAGAAGGATCTTCGTCTGCTGGATGTCGGCCCTGATTTGAAAGTGACTTGGGAACGACGAGGCGAGATGGACATCAAGCGGGTCGTCGGGGGGTTGATTTTACAGGACCGCGACCTGGGCCGGATCGAGGATCTGAGAAAACTGAAGGTCGTCACGAAGCGCAAACCCACGGATGAAGAGTACGAAGCCATGGCCTTTGCCTGGATTGTCTGCAAGCATGTCAAGTCAAACGCCATCGTTTATGCGCGACCGGGCCAGACGATCGGAATCGGTGCCGGACAGATGAGCCGGGTCGATTCGGTGAAAATTGCCATGATGAAAGCGCAATCCCCGCTGGCCGGAACCGTGATGGCCTCGGACGCCTTCTTCCCTTTTCGCGATGGTTTGGACGAGGCCGCGAAAGCGGGCGTCAGGGCGGTCATCCAGCCCGGGGGGTCGATCAAGGATGAAGAGGTCATCCGGGCCGCCGATGAACACGACATGGCCATGGTGATGACCGGCATGCGTCATTTTAGACATTAATTTTTTGGTTTTCTGAGAGACCCTCGCGTGATTTCGTGGGGACGACCCCCTGGGGTTGCCCGTCCAGAGGGCCAGCACGGGGGCCTGCCCCTACAACGGTACGCCCAAAATTTCATCCATGAAAATCCTCGTCATTGGAAGCGGCGGTCGGGAGCATGCCCTGGTCTGGAAGTTGGCCCAGAGCCCCAGGGTGGAAATGCTCTATTGCGCACCCGGCAATCCCGGGATTGGCCGTCACGCCCGTTGTGTCCCCCTCCCCGCAGAAGACTTGAACGGCCTCCTGGATTTTGCAATAAGCCAGGCGATTGATTTAACCGTCGTGGGTCCGGAGGGACCCTTGACGATGGGGATCGCGGACTGTTTTCGCCAAGCCGGACTCCGGATCGTCGGGCCGTCCAAGTCCGCGGCGGAGATCGAATCCAGCAAGGCCTTCTCTAAATCGTTCATGGAACGCCATCGGATTCCCACCGCTCATGCCCGGGTTTTTCGCGAACCGGAACCGGCGATGCAGTATGCCAAAGATCACAGGGGTCCTATCGTGGTTAAGGTGGACGGGCTGGCGTCCGGCAAAGGGGTCATCATGGCGCAGGATGAGACCGAGGCGATTCAGGCGATCGACCTGATCATGCGGCGGAAAACATTCGGTGAAGCCGGAAATCAGATTTTGTTGGAGGAGCGCTTGGAAGGCGAAGAGGCCTCTTTCCTGGTCTTCACCGATGGAAAGTCGATCGTCCCGATGGTAACGTCGCAGGATCATAAACGCATTTTTGATCACGATCAGGGTCCCAACACGGGCGGCATGGGCGCCTATTCACCCGCGCCCGTTCTTTCGGAAGCTCTGCAGGAACAAGTCCTTCGGGAAATCGTCCGACCCACTATCGACGGGTTGGCCAAAGAGGGACGGCCGTTTCAAGGGATACTGTATGCGGGTCTGATGCTGACCCAAAACGGCCCGAAGGTTTTGGAGTACAACGCTCGTTTCGGAGATCCCGAGACCCAAGTGATCTTAACCCGACTTGAAAGCGATCTGGTGGAAATTTTTGAGGCCTTGACGGTCGGAGCCTTGGATCGCATCCGCGCCCGTTGGAGTCCGAAGGTTTCGGTCTGCGTCGTTCTCACTGCAAAAGGATATCCGGCGACCTATGAATCCGGTCGACCGATCCGGGGGATCGAACAGGCCGAGGCCAAGAACGGTGTGGTGGTATTCCATGCCGGCACGGTACTTCGTGATGGAAACTTGGTGACGGCCGGAGGACGCGTCTTGGGTGTAACGGCCAGCGGGCGCGATTTTCATCAAGCCCGGGAGCTCGCCTACGAGGCGATCAGCCGGATCCGGTTTGAAGGCATGCATTGCCGGATGGACATCGGTCTCAAGGCTACCCGGGATCTCGAAGGGCTCAAGGCGACAGGAGGCCGACATGACCATTCCGGATAGACCCCTCCTGAGCGTGGTGGTTCCGGTTTACAATGAAGAGGCGGTTCTTCAGGAATTCTACAAGCGGCTTCACGCGGTCCTTACAGAACTGCGCGGTTTATCGGGCACGGAGATCATTTTTGTGGATGATGGAAGCCAAGACGGCACCGCAAAGATTCTGTCGGAACTGATGCAGGGGGATAAATCCGTCAAGGTGCTGCAGTTCTCCAGAAATTTCGGTCACGAGATCGCCTTGACGGCGGGATTGGATCACGCGAAGGGGGATGCGGTTGTGGTGATCGACGCGGATCTTCAGGATCCGCCCGAGACGATCCCTCGGTTGCTGGACAAATGGCGCGACGGATATGAGGTGGTTTATGGCGTTCGCGAAAGTCGAGAAACGGACACCTGGTTTAAGCGGACCACGGCCCGTCTGTTTTACGCCCTCATGCAAAAGATCGGGAATCTTGATCTTCCGGTCGATGCCGGCGACTTCCGTCTGCTGGACCGAAAAGTCGTGGACGTGTTTCGGTCGCTTGGGGAACGTCACCGCTTTGTCCGCGGGCTGACGCTCTGGGTAGGCTTTCGCCAGACGGGGGTTCTTTTTCCACGAAGTAAACGGTTTGCCGGAAGCACAAAATACCCCTTCGGCAAGATGCTCAAGCTGGCCTGGGATGGGGTGACCTCTTTTTCGTTTGCTCCATTGCGCGTGGCGATCTATCTCGGGCTGATCGTGTCGGTCGTGAGTTTTCTTTTCGGGCTGTTTGTGATTTTCGGGCGTCTTTTCTTCAATCAGACCGAGCTCCTGGGATTTCCCATTCACGGGTGGGGCTCACTCATGGTGGCGGTCCTTTTCTTGGCCGGTGTCCAGCTGATTGTTCTGGGAATGATGGGGGAGTATCTGGGACGAACTTACGAAGAAGTCAAACGCCGTCCGCTTTATATTCTGCGAGAGAAGATGGGGTTTGATGATTAATCCGATCTCGGATTGTGCCGATCGTTTGCAGATGACCCGAAAGGGTTTGACCTGGACGCTCATCCTTATAGGGCTTTTTCCGTTAATCATTCTTGAAGACGGCCTGATCTACCGTGTCTTTAAAGGTCTGCGGGATCCCGTCTTGCTCAGGTTCATGCATTTCCTGACCGGGCTGGGAGTCGGGTGGGTCCAGGCGCTTATTGCGGCCGTTCTCCTCGGAATCGGCTCCCTGCGAGAAAACCTTAAATTGAAGAAGGCCGCCGTGTCGAGCCTGATTGCCCTGGCGGTTTCCGGTCTTGCGGTTCAGACGATCAAGCACCTGATCGGACGGCCACGGCCCAGACTGGCGGATCAGGGGATCGTCGATTGGGGTCCTTCTTTTCAAAGCGGCCATGACTCTCTTCCATCCGGACACGCCCTGTCATCCTTTGCCATGGCGGCGGTTCTGTCCGCCTTCTACCCGGCCGGCCAATGGGCCTGGTATTCTCTCGCTGTCCTCGTGGCCTTTACACGGATTTATATCGGCGCCCATTTCGCCTCGGACGTCTTCGTCGGGGCCGTTTTGGGCGTGTTGATCGGGATGTGGGCTTCGCGGCTTAAGTTGGAGTACTTTAAATCATGACCCGAAACACCGGTTTCTGGCCGGCGCTGATGCTGGGAGGGTTTCTTTTCTTCTATCAGCTCGGGGCCGTGCCGCTGTTTGATTTGGACGAGGCGATTTACGCCGAAACCACCCGGGAAATGGTTGAGACCGGTAATTGGATCACTCCGCAGGTTAATTACTCGCCCTTTTACGAAAAGCCCATTCTGCTGTACTGGTTCATGGGAGCGGCCTTCAAGATTTTCGGGCCGTCCGAATTTGCGGCTCGATTGACATCCGCGGTCTTCGGTCTCGCGCTGCTGGTCGTGACCTATGGTTTGACCCGGCGGGTCGCGAGCCCCAGAGCCGGATTGTTGGCGATGCTCATCCTGGCCAGTAATCTTGAGATGGTAGCGCTATCCCATGCCGCCTTGACCGATATGCTTTTGGTTTTTTTTATCACGGTCTCGCTGGCCAGTTACTACCTGCTCTACAAAACAGAGCGCGCCCTCTGGGCCGTCGGGATTTATCTGGGCGCCGCCCTGGCGGTTTTGACCAAAGGTCCGGTCGGCCTTGTTCTGCCGGGAATGACGATTTTTCTTTTCATCCTCACCGTTGGCCCCCGATGGAAACTGATTCTTGATCTTCGACCGGGATGGGGTATTTTGATCTTCGGCGCCATCGCCCTGCCGTGGTATGCGGCGATGTTTCGCCTTCACGGCGAGGCTTTTTGGAAATCTTTTTTCCTGCACCATAATATCGAGCGGTTCACGTCCGTTCTCGGAGGCCATGCCGGGGCCCCGTTCTATTATCTGGGAATCCTGGCGATTGGTTTTTTCCCATGGGTGGCGTTCCTTCCCGCTTCCGTTGTTTCCATGTTCCCCGGCAAGGACTTATCGGAGCGATGGAAAAATCTCCGGCTCTTTCCGGCGAACCATCCGTTGGAGTGGTTTCTTCTGCTATGGGTCGCGGTCGTCTTCCTTTTCTTTACCTTGGCCGGCACCAAACTTCCCAGCTATATCGCACCCGCCGTTCCGGCTTTGGCCATTTGGGTGGCCCGTTATATGGACCGGAGAATGGATGCGGCACCGTCAACGGTCCGGGTGGAAGACCGACTTACGATGGGCTTTACGGTCGGCCTGACTCTGATTACGGCCGTCCTGATTTTGTCTATTCCCCAAGGGATCGAATGGGCACGGGTAAAATTCGGAGCCTTGGCGCCCTTCCTGGCCCAGCCGATTGAGTTGAACGGGGTGTTGATGGTCATGGCCGGGGTTCCCTTGATCGGGGTGATGACCTACTATGCGCTGCTGCGCCTCGGGAGGCAGTGGGCGGGTTTTATGGTGTTGGTTCTCATGATGGGAGTCTTTGTATTTGTCTTGCTGTTCGACTTCATTCCATCCGTCAGTTCCTATATTCAAGTGCCGTTGCGAAACCTGACTCAAGAAACGCGCGGGTGGATTCGTCCCGAGGAACCTCTGGTGGTCTTCGGGCTGAAAAAACCCAGCATATTGTTTTATGCCCGCAGAGGGGCGGTCATCTTTAAGTCAAAGCAGGAGGAAGACCTGCGCCGATTTTTATCGGCTCATGGCCGTGCGGTGGTGTTGAGCCAAATCCATTTGGTCCCGGTCTTGGATACCATGCCTCAGCTGATCATCCGCTCGGAGCAGGGAGGCTATGTCCTGGCCACCAATTTCTAAAATCGCGATTTCCATTCCGCCATCGCCCGGGCCTCGCCGATGGCTGACGACCTCTCTGAAAGCGATCGTCAGTCTGGGCTTACTCGGCTTTCTGTTTTCAAAAATCGATCTCCCTTCGGTGGGGCACGTGCTGCAGAATCTTCATGTCGGCTATTTTGTGCTGGCCTGGGTCAGCTTTTTCGGGCTGCAGTTTGTCGGAATCCTTCGTTGGCAGGTTATGGCGCGGGTTCAGGGTTATCGGCAATCCTTCGGTCGCCTGGCCGCTTTTTACTTTGTCGGCTTATTTTTCAACCTCTTTCTTCCAACTTCGATCGGGGGTGACCTCGGAAAATGCTACTATTTAGCCGGGGGTCGCAGCGACATCCTGCGCGCGATGACGACTATCCTGGCCGATCGGATCAGCGGGATGACCGCCCTTCTGTGCATCACCTCCTTTGCCCTATCGCTGGCCGGCTCGGTGACGGTCCCGGTCTGGATGACCGCCTTCATACTGGGTGCGACGGCCTTGCTGATACTGGGTCTTTTTATCCCATTTGCATTTCCAGGTTTTTTGAGGAGGTATGAATTGCCCTATCGCTACTGGGAAAATCCTCGGTTCATGGCGGCATCGCTTGCGGCCTCATTTTTTATCCAACTGTCCGTCGTTATCATCAGCATGATCATCGGTCTGGCGGTGAACGTCTCCGTCCCATGGGAATATTATTTTGTTTTCATCCCCCTGGTAACCGTGGCCGGTATGGTTCCGATCAGCTTGAACGGCTTGGGTGTTCGAGAGGGCGCATACGTATATTTTTTGACCCAGGCGGGGGTTGCGAACCCTCAGGCCTTGGCTTTTGCCGTTCTCTGGTTGATCCTGAATACCTCGCTTAATGTCCTTGGCGGCCTCGGGTGGGTGTTTATCTCCCATCCTGTCCATGCGGTCAAGACTTGACCCACAGACCATGGAAGGTTATATTACGTAAATCAAGGCAGGGGGTCCCCTGTTCAAACGGGAGTTCAAGGAGGCAATCGATTGCGAAAACCATTGGTCAGCATCGTCATGGGCAGTGAATCGGATTTGACCGTGATGGAACAGGCGGCGGAGGTGCTGGGTAATTTCGGTGTGGCCCATGAACTGGCCATTACTTCGGCCCACCGCTCTCCGGATTGGACCCGGAGATATATTTCCGAGGCGGAGAAAAAGGGCGTGGAGATCTTTATCGCGGGCGCAGGCGGGGCGGCCCATTTAGCCGGTACCGTGGCGGCCCATACGACACGGCCCGTTATCGGTGTTCCGATCGATTCGTCCTCCTTGAACGGTCTGGACGCTCTTCTCTCGACAGCGCAAATGCCGGGAGGGGTTCCGGTCGCAACAATGGCTATCGGGAAGGCCGGGGCGAAGAATGCGGGCATCCTGGCCGTTCAAATATTGGGGGTGGGCGATAAGGAATTAGCACGAAAAATTAAAAACTATAAAGATAAACTTGAGGAAGAAGTTGAAGCCAAAGCAAGACGGATTCAAAGGGCGGGTCGTCAAAATTGATCCAGTGCACCCTGATTCCGACCCCTCTCTGGACGCGGTCGGACAGGCCGTCCATTGGATCCGTTCGGGTGGAATGATCGCTTTTCCGACCGAGACCTACTACGGTTTGGGGGTGGACCCGTTCAATTCAGCCGCGGTTGAGCGGCTTTTTGTCGTCAAAGGGCGGGAGGCAGGAAAGCCGATCCTAATCGTCGTCGACGACATCAAAAAGGCTGAAGGGATCATCGTGGCCGTTTCCCCGGAGGCCTGGAATCTCATCCGAAAGTTCTGGCCGGGGCCTTTGACGCTCTTATTGGCCGCTTCCCCGCGACTGCCCTCCGCGCTGACGGGGGGGACCGGAAAAATCGGCATCCGGATTCCGTCCCATCCGGTGGCCTTGCAGCTTCTGCGGGCCGCCGCTCAACCCATCACGGCCACAAGCGCCAACCCTTCGGGCCACCCCGAGGCCACTACGGCTTCGAAGGTCCATGAAACGCTGGGCACGCATCTCGATCTCATTGTCGATGGGGGGGAGACAAGTGGCGGAAACAGTTCCACGATTGTCGATGCCACGTTTCACCCCCCCCGCCTAATCCGCGAAGGGAGGATTCCCTTCCGGGAGGTCCTCGGGTGTCTCGGATTAAGTCTCACGGAGGATCATGAATGGTAAGATCCGCATTGAGAACTATCTCCAATCGCTTGGAGCATCTCCGGCTCAATACCAAGCTTCTCCTCATGATGCTCTCGCTTTTGTTGTTATCCTTGATGGCCTCCTTGGCCTTCTACTGGCTGACCGAGCAAGCGGTCGTCAGAGAAATCATGGCCGACACGGAGGACCTGACGACGGCGATCCAGATCAGCGTCGAACAGCTGACGACGCACGGGGCCACGGACGAGGCCCGTTTGAGAGATTACGTCAAGCGGCTCAATAAGAAAGGGGTAAAGGAAATTTCCATTCTGAGCAACGAAAATCAAGTCATCGCCAGTTCAAATCCTCATCGGAAAGAGCGATCTCCGGATCCCAAGCATCGCGATCTGATCATTACAGAACGGATCGGAGAGGACGCCGGAACGAAAAAAGACCAGAAGCCCTATAACATTTTGGTCCCGATCGTTGTCGGTGGGGAGCAGTTGGGTTATGTCCATATCATCATGATCATGGATGATTTTAACCGCCTGATCCGGCGAAGCTTCTATACACGTCTGGCCGTGCATATCGCGATATTCTCGATGGGGATCTTCCTCTCGTTCTATCTGGCGTGGCGATACACCCGTCCCATCAAACAGGTTGTGGAAGCGGCCAAAAACGTTGCGGCCGGCGATTTGAGCACTCCGTTGGTCGTACAGGGGGGCGGAGAGGAGATCGGCGAGCTGACCCGAAGCTTCAATGAAATGGTGGAAAAGCTCCGGCTGCAGAAATCCCTCGAAGGCCGCCTGCGCCATGCGGAACATCTCTCGGCCGTCGGCCAATTGGCTTCCGGGATCGCCCATGAAATCCGCAATCCCTTGAATCTGATCAACCTCTCCATCGATCATTTGCGCGTCCAGTTGGATCGGGCTCGTTTTATTGATAAGGAAGAAATCGACAAACTGGTCGTCAACATCAAGACCGAAATTCATCGGCTGAACCGAATGATCGAAAATTTTCTTGATTTTGGGAAACCGATTCGCCTGCAGATGCAATCGGCCGATTTGGCCGCCATTTTGTCCGATGTCCTCCAATTGGCCCTCCCCAAGGGAGCGGATCAAGGGGTTCAATTTGAGACTCGGGGCATTCGCGATCTTCCGCGGGTGTTGGTCGATGTGGAACAGATCAAAAACTGTTTTGTGAACATCACGGTCAATGCGCTTCAGGCCATGAGCCAGGGGGGGGTGTTGCGGATTCATGCACAAATGGACGACGAGAACAGCCGAGTCCTGGTGCATTTTGAAGATACCGGCTGCGGCATCGAAGCGGACCACCTTCAAAAGATCTTCGAACCCTATTTTACGACCAAGAAACTCGGCATCGGACTGGGACTGGCGTTGACAAAACGGGTTTTGGAAGAGCATGGCGGAACCATTTGGGTCGCCAGCGTGAAGGGGATGGGAACGACCGTCACCATATCCCTTCCCATGGAAGGAGTACATGCGTGAAGCCGGGCAATATCCTTGTGATTGATGATGAGCGGTCCCAGCGTGAAATTATGGGGCTCATTCTCCGGTCTGAAAAATATGAAGTGGATCTTGCCTCGACCGCAAAGGAGGCGGTGGGTAAATTCCAAAACGGGGAATATGATGTGGTCCTGACGGATCTGAAGCTGCCGGATACGGAGGGCTTAGGGATCGTTCAAAAGATTTTTCAGTTGAACCCGTCCGCGTCCGTAATCATCATGACGGCCCACGGTTCGATTGATTCGGCGGTCGAGGCGATGAAGCTGGGGGCATTGGATTACATCACCAAACCGCTGGAGCGGGAAGAACTGCTGATCGCGGTAAAACGGGCCTTTGAAAAGATCTCTCTCATAAAAGAAAACAGCCGGCTCCGACAACAACTTCAAGAAAAATTTCATATAAATAACATAATAGGAAATCATCCCCGGATGCAGGAAGTTTTTGATGTGGTTAAGAAAATATCGAACAGCACCGCGACCGTCCTGATCAACGGGGAGTCCGGTACGGGAAAGGAACTCTTGGCCCGTGCCATTCATTTCAATAGCGCGAGGAAGAATAAACCCTTTCAGGCGATTAATTGCGCCGCCATTCCCGATACGCTGATCGAAAGCGAATTGTTCGGTTACGAAAAGGGTGCATTTACGGGGGCGGCGGGCCGACGAATCGGGCTATTCGAGGCGGCCGATGGCGGAACCCTTTTTCTGGACGAGGTAGGCGATCTCAGTCTTCATCTTCAGGGCAAGTTGCTTCGCACGCTTCAGGAACGACAGATCCGGCGGATCGGAGGATCCGAAGAGACGGCCATCGACGTCCGTGTCATTGCGGCCACCAACAAGCGCCTGGATCAGGAGATCAAGAAGGATCTGTTCCGTGAAGACCTCTATTACCGGTTGAATGTCATTTCGATTCAAATTCCTCCGTTGCGTGAGCGCAGCACGGATATCCCGGAGTTGGTACAGCATTTCATCCGGATCTACAGCCAAAAAACGGAAAGGCCGGTCCAAGGCGTAAGTCGTGAGGCCATGCGAAAGCTGCTCGAGTATTCGTGGCCTGGAAATGTTCGTCAATTGGAGTCCTCCATTGAACGGGCGGTTCTTTTTTGCGGCCAGGAGGTGATCGACGTCGCCGATCTTCCTCCGGAAATCTGCCGGCTGCCGTCCCCGATGACGGGACTCGGACTGCAGTTGCCCGCTGAAGGTATCTCCCTGGATGAGCTTGAGCGTGAATTGATTTTTAAGGCCATGGAGCAATCCGACTGGATTATCATGAAAGCGGCTAAACTACTGGGGCTGACCTATAAAACCTTGCAATACCGTTTGGAAAAGCACGGAATTAAAAAACCCGGAATCCTTGCCGCAAATGAGGCAGACAAGACCTCAGAAAAGGTGTAGCGGTATGGAGTATTTTAATTAATGTTTCGCAGCTTTGACACAATATCCTAAAATTAAAAGAAATATTCAATATGGGAATTTTTAATAAATGGCATAAAAAATGCTTTATTATGTCCGATGGCTCATGACCGTTTTGCTCTCTGAATCAAGCGACGGCGCATGCCCGGAGAACCATACGAACGAGAAAATTAGTAAACAGAGAGGAGGTGAATGACATGCGGAAAATGATCCTGTCAGCGGTAATTTTTTCTTTCTTGTTTCTGCCTGTTTTGTCCGGCTGTGAATCAAAGCAGTTGAAAGATGAAAATGCCAAGCTGAAGCAGCAGGTGGACACGATGACGAAAGACAAGGCGGGGATGCAGGCCCAGATGGGTCAAACGATGGCTCAAATGGACGAGATGAAGAAAAAGAATGCCGACCTTGAGAAGGAGAATGGAGACCTTAAGGCCAAGGTAGCGGAACTTCAGAAGAAGTCGCCGAAATCCTCCGCCAAAACGGCTCCTAAGAAAAAGAAATAGGTCAGGCTCGGTGACGCAAGCGAGACTTTCGGCTAAATCTACTTGACGAAAGTTGCCGCATGGTTGAATGATGATATGGGTTGTTCAGAGTTCGGACTTAATTGTAGTGCGGAGAGGGGGTGAAACATTATGAAGCGAATGTTACTGGGTTTGGTTGTAGGGGTTGTGGTCCTGTCTTTTGTCAGCATGAGTTGGGCCGGAATGGTTACGGGCGAGCTGACGAAAATCGACGGCTCTTTTTATGTCGTCAAGGACAAGGAGGGGAAGGAGCACCGAATCCATTTTGATAATTCGACTCAGAAGACCGGAGATATCAAGGCCGGGGCTAATGTCGAAGTGGACGATGCCAATGGACATGCAAAATCCATCAAGGCCATGGAAATGAAGATGGACATGAAGATGGACATGAAGATGGAGAAGAAGTAGTCTATACTTTCTAAAATGAGGCACGGTACCGAAAGGGACCGTGCCTCTTTCTTTATAAGGACCTGTTTGTGGATTTTTGAACAAAAAAAGTCTCGCCGTGCTTTAGTTTATTCCCTAAAAATGACAACCGGAGGGTCATGCCCCCGCCGGGAGGCGACATTTCCGGACATGGACAGGAGGGGGGTAATTTTTTAGATTGGCTCGTTTTTAGTGCCCCGGGGAGGTTGATCTTTTTCGGCTTTTCTTGTATTATTATTAGAATCTATTTTTAGGGGCCCAGCCATATCCATGCCGCGTCTTACCTATAAGAGGGCCGGGGTTGACATCGAGGCCGGTGACGAGTTTGTCCGGTCGATTAAGCCGTTGGTTCGTTCCACGTTCCGTCCGGAAGTTCTGACCGATATTGGCGGATTCGGCGGATTGTTCGGACTGGAGGCTAAAAAGTATAAAGACCCCGTGCTGGTTTCCGGGACCGACGGGGTCGGAACGAAACTCAGGATCGCCATTGAAATGAACCGGCACAATACGGTCGGAATCGATCTGGTGGCCATGTCCGTCAACGATGTGGTCGTAACGGGCGCCGAGCCGCTTTTCTTTCTGGACTACCTCGCGACCGGCAAACTGCAGCCCCAGACCGGAGTGGAGATCATCCGCGGAATCGTCAATGGCTGTCGACAGGCCGGATGCGCCTTGCTGGGCGGAGAGACGGCCGAGATGCCTTCATTTTATCCGGAGGGAGTCTATGACCTTGCCGGGTTTGCGGTGGGCGTGATCGAAAAAGGCCAGGTGATTGATGGCAGCCGCATTAAAGCGGGGGATGTCTTGATCGGCCTCGCCTCGAGCGGTCTGCATAGCAACGGGTTTTCTCTGGCGCGTAAGATTTCGTTTGAGGTGGCGGGTCATAAGCTCACGGATCGGATCCCCGGATGGACCCAGCGTCTGGGCGACGAGCTTCTCACCCCAACCAAAATTTATGTCAAATCTGTCCTGCAATTGGTTCGCGATGTGGATGTCAAGGGATTGGCCCACATCACCGGAGGGGGACTCACCGGAAATATTCCGCGCATTCTTCCAGAAGGGTGTCAGGCCCGGATCAAACGGGGGAGCTGGCCCGTCCCGGCCGTATTTGGATGGCTCGAAAAGCAGGGCGGGATCGTCACCGATGAAATGTATCGGGTCTTCAACATGGGGATCGGAATGGTGGCCGTCATCGGACCCGAGCAGGCCGATCAGGCCATGGAGAGGCTCAAGAGTTTGGGTGAGCCGGCATTTTTAATCGGAAAGGTCATCCACGGGGAGAAAAAAGTCTCCTATGAATAAATCCAAGCTTCGGTTGGGGATTCTCGTTTCTGGCCGCGGCTCAAACCTTCAGGCGATCATTGACGCCGCCTCGTCCGTCAAGATCGATGCTGGCGTGGAGGTGGTCATCAGCGATAAATCGCAGGCACCGGCCCTCGACCACGCCCGCCGGAGCCGGGTTCCGGCCTTTTTTCTGAATCCCAAAGATTATTCGAGCCGTGAAAAGTATGATGAAGCCCTCGTTGATCTACTGCGCAAGCACCAGGTTGATTTGGTAATCCTGGCCGGTTACATGCGTTTGATTACATCTCAATTGATCGAACCCTTTAAGAATCGGATTATCAACATTCATCCCAGCCTTTTGCCGGCTTTTTCCGGGCTTCACGCCCACCGACAAGCGTTGGAATGGGGTGCCCGGGTTTCGGGATGCACCGTTCATTTCGTGGATGAATCGATGGATCAGGGTCCGATCATCATTCAAGCGGCGGTGCCGGTCTACGATGGAGACACCGAAGAAACCCTGGCGGCACGAATCCTGGAGGAAGAGCATCGGATTCTTCCGCAGGCCATACAGTATATTGCGGAACAGAGGTTGGAGGTCTCGGGTCGGCGGGTGATCGTAAAGTCGGCCCCGAAAATGACCGGGGCGAAGATCCTATCGCCCATGATCGAGATCGGTCTCTAAAAGTCGGTATAAAGCGTATTCGCTGATACGGGAGGATTATCGGCCATGTTGCTTAATGACACTTTTTTACTGGGTTGCGCTTATCTCAAAGAAGCGAATTATCCGGAAGCGCTGTCCTACTTTCGCCGATTGTTGGCGGCCTATGAAGAGGATTCGTCTTCCGCGGTGCCGCCGGAATTGCTCTCCTATTTTGGTCTTGCCTTGGCCCTGGGAGAAAACCGGATCAAGGAAGCCGTAACCTACTGCACCACGGCGATCAAAAAAGAATTCTACCGTTCGGAGTTTTATATCAACCTTTCACGGGTTTATTTGTCGGCGAATCGCCGCTCCAGCGCGGTCGATGTGTTGTACAAGGGCCTGAAGATCGACAACCAGGATCCCGGAATTCTGGCGGAGCTTCGAAGGCTGGGCATCCGCCGAAAGCCGGTTCTGGGTTTCCTGACGCGAAGCCATGTGCTCAATAAGTACCTGGGTATGATCACCTCGCGCCTCCGCCCCAAGGATAAAGAGATCCGGAATCCCGTACTGTCGTGACCGAATATTTGGACGACCTGCTCGAGGAAGAGTTCAAGCTCAAGCGGCTGCGACGCATCGTCGATCGGACGGCCGCGGACCTGCGATGGAGAACAACGACGCGCGCGGAGGCCCACCATCGTATTGTCGAAGCCCGGCGCGATGTGTTATTATTGTTTCCAGAGGGCGGAGAGCTGTTCGATCGGATTTATCGGCCCCGCTTTGAACGAATTTTTAAAGATCGGACCGTACCGGTCGTTGGTCCGTAATCGCACATGGCTTGAAACCTGCGTGGGGCTGTAGCTCAGTTGGGAGAGCGTCTGGTTCGCAATCAGAAGGTCGCCGGTTCAATCCCGGCCAGCTCCACCATGAATTACCTAATGCCCGTGTCATTTCACCCGCCGTATTTGACGACCATAAAATTATCCCTCCTCATCAACTCCCCCTGATTTATTCCAGAGTTATGATCGCCCAAAAGGCAAAACATAGTTTTTGACAAACCCTGAATTGGTATGCTAAAATGGCTTCGATTTTGTCGTGCCATAAACCATACAGTTCCGGAAGCGGGTTCGGGATAAGCTCCGTAAAAGCGAATACAAAGCGATCAAGCGAACAATAATACGGCGATAAAATGGCATCCAAAAATCACTCCTCGCACCTCATCATCGTCATCGGGGCCGGTCCGGCCGGGCTGGCGGTCGTCAATAACATGTCCAGGGCGGGCCACCGGGTTGTGGTTTTAAACCGCGACATCAAATTCGGCGGATTGGCCGAATACGGCATTTTCCCGACCAAACACCGGCTCCGCGGCGGGCTCAAAAAGGGATATTGGGAAATTCTGAATCGGGAAAATGTGGATTATTTCGGCCAGGTGGCGGTCGGTAAGAACAAGGACATCATGGTTTCGGATCTCCATGAAATCGGGGCCAGCGCCCTGGTCTTTGCCACCGGCGCACAGGGGACAAAAACGATCGGCGTGGAAGGGGATGACGCGATCGGTGTCTACCACGCCAAGGACGTCGTCTACCATTATAATTTGTTGCCGGGTTTCAGCCAGAAGCCGTTCGATATGGGCCAGCGGGTGGCCGTGATCGGGATCGGCGATGTGATGGTCGACATCGCCCATTGGCTGATTCGTTATAAAAAGGTCAAAGAGGTCACGGCCATTGCGCGGCGGGGCCCCGCGGAACGCAAATACAATCCGAAAGAGATTCGCGCGGTCTGCGATAATATCGATCAAGAGGATCTAAGCCGGGAGTTCTCCCGCATCCGTCAACGACTGGAGGCGGTGGGTCAGAACCCCGACCAATTGCTGTCCGGTATGTTGGAAGAAATGACGAAATGCGAGCCGGCCGGGAGCGACACGGAGCTTCGTTTCCGATTTCTCTCCTCTCCCCGCCGGGTTTTGACGGATTCCAAAAATCGGGTTCGGGGACTGGAACTGGAAGACACGAAGCTGGAGCCGAAGGGTGAGGATTTTTCCGCGGTCGGGTTGAAGACCACCCGTGAATTTGCCTGCGACAGCGTCGTCTTCGCGGTGGGAGACCGTGTGGACGAAACGCTCGGCCTTCCGTTTAAGAACGGCACCTTTCTGACCAACCCCAATCCAACCCGGAACGAGCCGGACGAGTCCCTGTTTCAGGCTTACGACGACCAGACCGGCCGGGTCCTCGAAGGCGTTTTTCTGACCGGATGGGCCCGGAAGGCCAGCGAAGGTCTGGTCGGGGTGGCCAAACGGGACGGGGATTGGTGCAGCGGGGTTCTGGACCGTTATCTCGCCTCCCGAGACCCGTTGGAGCCCGCGGTGATCGAGGAACGAACCAAAAAGTTGACACGCTTAATCGAAAAACGACAGCCGGACGCGGTTCGTAAAGAAGATCTTTGCTTGCTCATGGAAATGGAGGAAGAGGAAGGAAAGCGGAGAGGAATCATCGAAGGGTTTAAATTTCCGACCAACCAGCAGATGCTGTCGGCCATCCATCGCAAGAGGATGTCGTAAGGCGTCCCCCTTGTCTTTTACCCTTCACCCCATTTCAGCTTTCGACGAAGGACCTCGTAATAGTTCCGTTGGGGCGATCGAATTAATTTGATTTTACTCTCGGCCGTTCCGATCTCGACCACATCTTCGTGCCTCAGCGAGAATCCGACCTGACCGTCAAACGTAACCGCCGTTCCTTCCTCCCGAGTTTTCAGAACCACTTCCACATGGATATCGTTCGGTATCACGATCGGGCGGTTGGTCAGGGTATGCGGGCTGATGGGGGTGATCACCATGGCCTCGACCGAGGGATAGATAATCGGTCCTCCGGCCGAGAGCGAGTAGGCCGTTGATCCGGTGGGCGTGGCCAGGATCAGCCCGTCTCCCCGCAAGGCGGTGACGAACTGACTGTTGATGAAGATCTCCAGTTTGATCATCCGGGCCAAGGTCCCCTTGCTGATGACGACGTCGTTTAAAACCAGGGACTGGGCCACCCGTTCGCCTTGACGGTGAACATCGGCCTTCAGCATCAGGCGATCGTCCGTGACGTATTCGTTCTTGAAGATCTTGCCCAGCGTGCTGAACAATTCTTCAACCGTGACCTCCGTCAGAAAGCCCAATCCTCCGAGGTTCACCCCCAGGATTGGAACATCGGTCCCCTCGACCAGACGGGCGACGCTTAAGAGTGTTCCATCGCCGCCCAGAACGATCACCATTTCGACCAGGGAGGGAACCTTCGATTTCTGGTGAGGAGAGGCCACGCCGGCGATCGAGCCGGTGTCGGTGTCCAAAATCACCTCTTTTCCCTGCTGGGTCAGCCAGGGGAGAAGGTCATCCAGGATTTTCTTTACGGCATGCGTATTCTGGGGTTTGGCAATGATCCCGATTTTTTTCAAATCGATTCCCCGCAAGGTCCTGTAACCATCGGTGCAACAAGCATTTTAAATTATTTTAAACACCTTCCCCCGCTTTGTCAATGTAAGCCCCGGGACCACGAAAAATGACCGTAAAAAATATTTGACAAGTCCCATATTTTATGTTAACAATACGACCCTCAAGTTTGTAGATTACGCCTTCCACGGTATTTCTTCCGAGAAGGACCGCTTCCGAAAAGAGGCGTATCGCATTTATGGTCAGGGTTAAGGACATGATGGCCAAGAGTGTGTTCACCATCTCAAAAAAAACCAAGATCAAAGAGACAGCGGATTTAATGAAAAAGAACGGCGTGGGCAGCCTTCTGGTCAAGGAGTCGGATGAGATCTTGGGGATCATTACCGAAACGGACATCGTTCACAAGGTTGTGGCTCAGGGGTTAAGTCCGCAGATCACCACCGTGGACGCGGTGATGAGTTTTCCCCTCATGAGCATCGAGGCGGACGCCGAACTCGAGGTAGCCGGGCGGCAGATGGTCGAGAACGGGATTCGTCATCTGGCCGTGACTCAGGACGGAAAGGTGGTCGGGATGATCTCGATGCGCGATCTGCTGAGGCCGTTTTACAGCCGCGAGGAAGCGCCGGGATCTTGAGGGATGTTCGGAGGTTTGTTCCGTCGATGGAATGGGGGATGGAGGGCATGGCCGATCTTGTTCATCGTCTCGTCCTCCTCGGCCTTTGCCACGCATGAGGTCGACCACCGTTTTACGGTTTACGGTGCGGTTTACGATGATCGGGGCCGTCCCGTAGCGGATACCAAGGTCATCGTGGTCGACCCCCGCTTGGATGAAGGAATGACGGTCTTCACCGATCGGAACGGCGGGTTTGAAGCGCTGTTGCATCTCCACAATGCCGACCTGGGCGATGAGATTATCGTGACCGCCCTGGAACAGCGGAAAACAATCCGGGCCGCGTTCGACCCGAACGATAAAGTCACCGTTCGGAAGGGCCGTATCGATTTTGGGGCGCCGGGAGGCGGCCTTCCCGGATTTTCGGGAAACGGGATGTCGGTGCTGGCCGGAGCGGTCCTGGCCGCGGGCGTGACCATCGTCTTTGTTTTTTGGAGGCGGTCCCGACGGCGAAAGACTCCCGCACCGTAGGAGTTTCGAAAGTAAGGAGTAGAAGCGCATCGGGCTTTGCCTGCGCACGCTCGGAGGGGGTGGGCGCGTGAAGATTTTTTCCTCACGGCGAAGCCCTCCGATTTGAAAGGACGGTTGGGTCTCAAGTTGAGGGCGCGGAGGAACGAGCGATATTTGATTTTGATACGTACCATGACGCTTTCTCCCATGAGTGATGCGGGTGGAGGCGTTTTTTTATGAGTCGTGACAACAAGGCTGTACGAAGATCTTCCCGGCGGGTTCAGTCGAGTCGCTCGGAAGGGTGGGCTACGGAGAGGGGCGCTGCGAGCCCTTGCAATCGAAAAGAAAGGAGCGAAAGTTGAATATGAAAAGATGGTCATCGATATTGGGCGGAATCGGTATCATAGCGTTCATGACGGCGTGCAGCGGGGGCGGGGAGAATCCTCTCGAATTCCCTCCGGTTCCGGCGGAATACGCCAATAAGCATATGCCGGAGGGATGGTGGGTGGATCCGAAAATCGTCGATGAAGGGAAAAAAATATTCATGGGCGAGGCGAATATCGACGTCAACTGCTCCAGCTGTCACGGAAAAGACGGGAAGCCGGTTAAACGAGGCGCCCGCGACTTCCGTCAGGCCGAGAATATGAAATATTTTTCGGATAGTTTCTGGTTCTGGAGAATTTCGGAAGGAGTGCCGAACACCAAGATGAAGGCCTGGAAGGAAAAGCTTTCGGAAGAGGACCGCTGGAAGGTCATGGCCTTCGAAAACACCTTTTCACACGGAGGCCAACCCGCCGTTCACGAATACACGCCGCCAGCCGGAGCACCTAAATGAAACGCCGGCGCTTGACCCTCCTTGCGATTCTCCTCGGTCTGATCGGCCTGGGTCTGATGGCCGGAGCGGGCCATGCTCAGGTGCCGGAACCGGAGGGCTATTCGATCCCGGGGATCGAGAACCGGGGGCTGGTCTGGATTGCGGCGCAGATGCACATCCTTTTCGCGGCCTTTATTCTCGGGGCTCCGATCTTCGTCGTGATCTCGGAATGGATCGGGATGCGTAAAAACGATCCCCGATACGACCGGCTGGCCAAGGAAGTGACCAAGGTCACCACGATCCTGTACAGCATGACGGCGTTGACGGGGGGGCTGTTCATTCTGTTTCTGATCGGTCTTTATCCCAACCTGACCAGTTTTCTGGTGAGCCATTTCTTCCCCATCTTTGCGATCATCTATCCGCTCCTGTTCATCGCCGAGACCTTGGTGCTCTACCTTTACTGGTATACCTGGGACAAACTCATGGGGCCGAAAAAAGGCCGTCACGTTGCGATCGGGGTGCTGCTGAACATCATCGGACTGACCACCCTCGTCGTGATCAACGCCCCGACTTCGTTCATGAACACACCGCCCCATCCCATCGAGACCGCCACCCTCTGGGATTCGGTCTACAACTACAGCTGGATGCCGTTAAATCTTCACCGGACGATCGGGAACGTGACCTTCGGCGGATTCATCACCGGATTGATCGCGGCCTACATGTACATGTTTGCCAAGACGCCGGAGGAGAAGGCTTATTATGACTGGATGGGCTTTGTGGGGAATTTGATCGGCGTGGGGGCCCTTCTTCTTCTCCCGCTGGCAGGTTATATTCTCGCGGCCGAATTCTTCGAGTTCGACGCCTCGATCGGGCCGTACATGATGGCCGACCAGCTCTCGATGTATTTCGAGATGCAGGGGGCCATGGTCGGACTGATCTTCACGGCCAGCAATCTGTACATTTGGCAATCGATGAAGCGCATCTCGGGCATCGAAACGATGAAGTTCCTCGGAATCCCCAACTCCGTCATGGTGAAATCCGGCTTTGCGATCATCCTGCTCGGGAACGCCATCTGGATGACCCCGCACGGCTTCTCCGCGACCCAGGCGACCGCGACTGACGCGCTGGAGCTGCCCTCGGATTGGGGATTCCTGGCGCTGATGCCCGCGAAGAGCACGGCCGCGGCCCTGATCGTGGCGATAACGATCATCAACTACATCATCTACAACCGGGCCATCAAGCGCGGCACGATTCAGTGGGGCAAGATCGACTTCGCCTCCCAGTTCGTTTTGATCTTCCTGGCCTTTTCGGCGATCTGGACGATGGGCCTGATGGGCGCCGTGCGTTCCCTGGTGCGAAAATATTTCCATGTCTACATTCTGTTTCCGGATTACTCCCCCGAGTCCTACACGCCCACGCTCGCTCACGCCAGCGTGATGATCACGGCGATGACCATCGCTTTCTTCGCGATCGTCAGTCTCGCGATCTGGCTCAGTCTTCGGATGGGAAAAACCAAGGAATCGTGAGCGGATCCGGCGATGGAAATGAAACGGATGCATGAAGGAGAGGTTATGAAGGGCCAGAAGAGCTTCTTTGACATCGTTAAATGGAAGCTGATCGTCTGCACGGTGATCGGCTTGGCACTTTGGTTTGTGAGCGGTGCGCTGGCCTTTCCCACCGTCTTCCGCATCATGTTTGTTATGTATGCGGTCCTGGGTTTTGTCGTCTTCCTTCTTCTGGATCTCCCGCCGATGCCGGACCTCTCGGGCGGCAAGGCCCTCATCGCGATCCTCGCCTTCTATGTCATATGTTCGGCGATCTATGTCGGGGCCGGGACACAACTGCCCCAGTTCGATCCCGAGTGGGAGAAGGGCAAGATCGCCATGATCATCGAGGCCAAAAAGCGGTCCCATCCGGATATCAGACCCCAGGAAGTTCTCAAGCAGACCGAAGCCCTGTCGGCCAAAACCAATGATCTCATGGAGCGTTTGGCCAAGCTGGAGGAGTCCATGACCGGCCAGAGCACTGCGGGCGAAGGGCCCACGGCTGAAGAGTTGGCCAAAAAGAGGGCGGCGAGTTCGGGCGCTCCTCCGTCGGATCCGGTCGCCTATGGAAAAGAGGTTTACGAACTCTATGAATGTTATAACTGTCACAAGATCGGCGGTAGGGGCAGCGTCAAAAAGCGCGGGCCGATGCTCGACAACATCGGGAACCTGGCCACGATCGACCAGATCAAAAAGAAGGTTTACAATCCGAAATACATGATGGCGGACGGATTCGAGAAGGAGTACGAAAAGGGCCTCATGCCGAAAAATTACACGGAACTTATTTCGGAAGAAGAACTGACCGCGCTGGCGACCTACCTGTCCACGCTGAAAAATACGAGCGTCAACACCCCGAAGCCGATTGTCAAACAACCGTGAGGCCGTTCGATCTCCTATGACGATTAAGATCAAATCCAAGGTCCGGTGCAGCGATCGCGAAGTCGGCGAGGTGTCGCGGGTCATCATCGATCCCATCGCCAAGGTGATCAGCCACGTCGTCGTGCAGTCGGACGGCATGGAACGCGTCGTCCCGGTCGATGGCCACGCGGTGATCACGGACGGATTGGTCCAGTTAGAATTCCCATCCTCCAATATGGGTCAGTACCCGGCGCTGGAGCGGGGACTCTACCAACAAGTGAAGGAGGTCGAGATCGCCGGGCTTGAGCGGCACCTGGAGGTGTTTCCGGGAGAGGCGCTCGTGCCGGTACCGACGCTTGAACGGGATTTGACCCGCCGGGCTTTTTTCACGAAATTTACGAACGCCATCGGCGTCGTTCTGGCCCTGCCGCTGGTTTATCCCGTTCTCCGGTATCTCACCTTTCCGATGTTTCCGGGCTACAATAACGCCTGGCTCAAGATCGGCAATATTAGTCAGGTTACGGAAATCGACAAGCCCAAGCAGGTCAGGTTCAAGAAGACGGTCAAGGAAGGGTATCTTGAACGGACATTCGAGAAGGCGAACTGGGTGGTTCGAATGTCGGACGACGTGAGGAAAGAGATTTTTCACGGAAAGCCGATGGAGTACAAAGACGAGAGCGGAAAGGTTTACTGGGTGGATAACCCGGACCAACCGGTCGTCGTCTACTCCGGCAAGTGTCCCCATCTGGGCTGCGCCTACAAATGGAAGGAGAACCACAAGCGCTTCGGAAAAGTGTTTTGGTGCCCCTGCCATCTGAGCATCTATGACGTGGGCGGAAAGGTGCTGGACGGACCGGCCCCCCGGCGGCTGGATGTGCTCCCGATGCGTCTCACCGGAACGGGGGATATCGAGGTCATCGACGCCGAGTTCAAGGCCGGCAAGGATCACCAGATTCGCATCATCTGAATGGATTTTGAATCCCGATGTCGTTATTTCAAACCATCTACAACTGGATCGATGAGCGGATCGATCTGAAGCTGCTCCAGGCCAAGATGCTCAACGAGCCGATGCCGGGCGGTTCAAGCTATGCCTACGCCTTCGGCTCCGCCCTCCTTTTTATCTTTATCATGCAGGCGACGACGGGGATCTTTCTAATGTTCTATTATGCCCCGACGGCCGATCACGCCTGGCAAAGCACTCAGTATATATTGAAAGAGCTCGATTTCGGCTGGCTCATACTCAGCATTCATTTCTGGGGCTCCTCCGCCATGGTGGTGATGGTGGTCTGCCACATGCTCCAGGTTTTTATCTGGGGCGCGTTCAAGAAACCCCGCGAGATGGTCTGGATCGCCGGAATTTTCCTGTTTCTGATTGTCATGGGCTTCGGTTTCACGGGATACCTGTTGCCCTGGGATCAACGCGCCTTCTGGGCGACGACCGTCGGCGTTGAGATCATGGACAAGGCCCCCATCGTGGGCGATTTCATGGCCCGCTTCCTGCGGGGCGGCCCCTCGGCCGGCGCGCAGACCCTGAGCCGCTTTTTCGTCATCCATGTGATGATCCTTCCGGCGGCGCTGGTGATCATGTTTTCCCTGCATCTTTTCTTTTTCCGGAAGGCCGGACCGGCCGGCCCCTTCAAGGCCGTCAAGCCGGTGCTCGAGGCCAAGATGGAGTATTTCTTCCCGAGACAGGTTTACAAGGACATCGTCGTCATGGCGGGGGTCTTCCTGGTGATCGCCGGGCTGGCCATTTGGTCCCCGGTGGAGTTATTGGATCAGGCGTCGCCGGAGCCGACCGATTACAATCCGGAGCCGGAATGGTACTTCCTGTTTCTGTTCCAGCTGCTCCGGCTGAAGATATTTTCGGGACAGTTCGGGGAGTTTCTGGGGGCGATCGCCCTTCCGGGGCTCTTTATTCTGTTGCTGTTGTCGCTGCCCTTCATCAACCGGAATCCGGAGCGTCATCCGCTCAAGCGGCCCTTTGCGATGAGCGCGGTGGCTTTGTTGATGGTCGCGATCGTGGTCCTGACCTGGATGGCGATCGCCAGCCGGTCGCAATGACGGAGTGAACGGGACGATGAAGACCCCGAAGGATCAAGGGCTTTTTTTTACGCTTTTTTTTACGATCGCGCTCTCGTTTATTCTGATCGCCTGGCTCCTTCTTCCGGCCCATGTCAAAATCGGGGAGGAGGACGAAGGGGCCGGTACGGAGGAGGCCAAGCCCAAGCCGGTTTTCCGAGGGGAAAAAGCGATCCTGGAAGCCGACGCCGAACTGACGAAGGCCGATGAGATCCTGAGCCGCCTGGAAAAGGAACAGGCGGATAAACAGGAGAAGGAGAAAAAGGGCCAAGAAAAAGGGCCGGATAAAGATAAGAACCCAAAAGTCCTAAAAGAGGACAAGACCCCAAAGAAGTCCGATGCGAAAACGAGTACCACAAAAAAGTGAGGCCGTTATGATCTCTCGGGGAACGGGATCGGGGCCGCGTTCCGCGGCCGGTTTTTCAAGCGCCCTCTTCATGCTGTTGTTGGGGGTGGGAAGCTCGGCGTGGGCGCAGCAGACGTCCGGGAGTCCGGTCGAGTACCGGGACATCGCCTGGATCGGCAGCCGGAACATGGTCTGGATCGTGGCGCAGATTCATCTGCTGTTCGCGGGTTTCGTTTTGGGGGTCCCGATCTTTGCGCTGGTCTGCGAGTTCGTCGGGGTGCGGACCAAGGATGCGCGCTATGACCGCCTGGCCAAGGAGTTCACGAAACTTCTCACCTCCGCCTACGCCACCACGGCCCTGTTCGGCGGGATCTTGTTGTTCTGCCTCATCGGCTTCTATCCGAAACTCTGGAACTACATGACGAACATCTTTTTCCCGACCTTCCTGATCTACGGGCTGCTCTTTCTTTTGGAGACGCCCACGCTCTATCTATACTGGTACGGCTGGGAATCGATGCAAAACCGCAAGTGGCTTCATTTGTTCCTGGGCATTCTTCTGAACATCTTCGGCTTTTTCATCATGATCGTCTCCAACTCCTGGGCGACTTTCCAGGCCTCACCCGTCGTGTTGACCGAGTCGTTGGGTTACTGGGGAAAGGTCTGGGCGGCCGTGAACAATCCCACCTGGTGGCCGGTGAACATCCATCGATTGATCGCCAACGTCGTGCTGGGGGGGTTTATCTGCGGGGCCTATGCCGGCATCCGCTACCTTGGGTCCAAAACCCGGGAGGAGCGCGAGCATTACGACTGGATGGGTTACGTCGGAAATTTCATCGGGATCTTCGGGATGCTGCCGCTGCCGTTCGCCGGCTACTGGCTGATGCGCGAGATCTATCAGTACAACCAGCAGATGGGCATCACGTTGATGGGCGGCTTCCTTTCATGGTTGTTCATCCTTCAGGCGATGCTGATCGGCGTGCTGTTCCTCGGAGCGAACTATTATTTCTGGCTGGGAATCATCCATCGTTTGGAGGGAGGCGTCCAGTACCGGAAGCAGATCGTCACCATGCTAACCGTCCTGGTCCTTGCCCTCGGAGTTTGGATGACGCCGCACAGCCTCGTGGCGAGCCTTCAGGAGGCCCGGTTGATGGGCGGGACGCATCACCCGCTCCTGGGCGTTTTCGGGGTGATGTCGGCCAAGATGACCGTGGTCAACATCATCATCCTCGTCACCTTCATGAGCTTTCTCATTTATTGGCGGGCCGGAAAACAAGCGACGGTGACCTGGGCCAAGGGCGCGGTGATCGGGGTGAGCGTGATGTTTTTCCTGGCCGCCATCGCCGTAATCATTTTGGGAGTCTGGGGCTATTTTGTCCCGGCCATCATCCGGATCAATTATTTCTCGACATCGCAGGTCTTGATCGTGCTCGCGGTTCTTCTGACGGCCACGCCGCTGACCGGGGCGGTCTTGAAAAGCGCAAAAACGACGAAAGAGATGAAGTGGGGCGTCATGCCGGCCAAGGCCCAATACGCGCTGGTACTCAATGCGACGACGGTCGTATTGCTGATGACGCTGATGGGGTACGCGCGATCGTCTTCACGCCAGTACTGGCATATCTTCGGTGTGATGCGGGACACATCGCCGTACGCCTATTCCCCGGCGCTGGGATACGCGGCGGCCTTCATGTCGCTCAACACGTTCCTTTTCTTCCTTCTGGTGGCTTTTATCTTCGGCGTGGCCTCCATGGGGCCGAAGGAACATGCGGGTGCGCGATCCAAGTAGTCTTATCTTGATCAAGGGAGAGGGATCCCATGGGTCATTTCTTTAAAGTGATGCTCTTCGTTGCCGTCTATCTGGGCCTCTTTGCATACGTTGGACTTCAGATTCCGCAACAGGCCTCGTTGCCGCCCGAAGTGGAAAAGTTCGACCCCTCGCAGATCAAGACAAAGGAAGACCTGGCCCGGATCGGGCAGAAGATTTTCTTCGGAAAGGGACAATGCGCGCTGTGCCACTCCCTGAGCCCCAGCTCCACCGCCCGGTGCCCCAATCTCCAGGGGGTCGGGGGAAAGCTGACGCGCGACTTCATCTACGAAAGTGTGACGCAGCCCCAGGCCTATCTCTATATGGACTACACATTCAGCCCGCCGAAATTCTTCCCGGCCAAGATGCCGGTGATCAACAAACCGCCCATTGATTTGAACAACAACGAACTGCTCTCCGTGATCTCCTTTATTCAGAGCCAGGGGGGCGAGGTGACGGTCGATCCGTCGGAAATCGCCCAGCCCGAATCGGGCGCGACCCTGGGCAAGACGGGGGACCCGGCCCTCGGCCAAAAAGTGTTCGTCAAGATGGGCTGCACGAAATGCCACAAGGCGGAGGAATTACAGGCGAAGGCCGGAAAAAAGGACGAGGCCAGCATCCGCCAACTGATCCTCGATCCCTACGCCGGCGTTACCGCGAACCCGAAGCCGGTCCATCAGGGATTCGATCAGGAATTCACAATCAAGAACTTCAACGATGTGATGGCCTACGTCGCCGGCACCAAGCCGGAGGCGGGGGCCCACTAGCGCGGTCGGCCCGCTCACAGGAGGTATGACGAATCCATGAATGCCTTGAAACGATTGCCGATAATCGTGAAGACGGTGATCATTCTTCTGGCGGTTTACATCGTCGTCAGGCATGTGATACGCCCCCCCTTGCCTTCGAGTCTCGTTTCGCTCTACATGGGCCTCACGGTCGTCACGGTCTGGATGTATTTGTCGCTCTATGATGACAAAATGGAAGAATTCATGGCGCCGATCAAGGCCTTTCTCCGCGGGTGGAGAAATGAAAACGTCGGCGTCACGGCCGCACGGATCGTCATCTTGGTGGCCGTTCCCCTTTACGTCGGGGCCTCGGTCTACGCGAGGCTGATTCCGAGCGACCAGCCCCCGATCGAGCAACGCGTGATTCACCCGGCCCCGCCGACGGAATTTGTCGGTCTTTCGAACCCGATTCCGCACACGCCTGAAAATGTCACGGCGGGAAAGGGCCTTTTCGTCGCGTACTGTTCGCCGTGCCACGGCATCAAGCTCGACGGGAAGGGACCCCAGTACAAGGGGTTCAATCCGCCGCCGGCGAATTTCGACGATCCCGGCACGATTTCCCAGCTTCAGGAGTCCTACCTGTTCTGGCGTATCTCGAAGGGAGGCGTGGGACTTCCCATCGAGGGGCAGCCGTGGAAATCGGCCATGCCGCGCTGGGAGACACGGATCTCCCCGGACAATATCTGGAAGATCATCATGTTTGAATACGAAGGCTCCGGAAGCAAGCCCCGGACCTGGGAATAGGGCTGGTATCGAGTTTTTAACAGCGAGCAACGCGAGCGAGAGGGGGAGGCTCCAACCAGCCATGCCGGTGGAGGGGGCGACGAGAGCCCCTCTAATCAGAATTGAGGATGCGATGACTGGGTTCATGCGGAAAAAATGGATCGCCGGCCTTCTGTTCGGGTCGGGGCTGTCGTTGGTGATCGCGGGGCTTCCGTCGGCGGCGTCCGCCCAGGAGACCGGTGGGGTGGTGGTCTTCTCCAAGCTGATCAAGGGAGAGGTTCCGGGCGAAGACCCGACAGCCGCGATCTGGGACACGGTCCCGTCGGTGGAGTTTCCGATGAGCGCGCAGGTCCATTGGGATCCGCGCATTTTTTCCGTGACGGTTCATTCGGTCCAGGTCAAGTCGGTCCACAACGGCACGCAGATGGCGATCCTCCTGACCTACAAGGATCCGACGAACGATCCCGGAGACGCCGCCGCGCTGGAATTCATGGTCGGCGACAAGAAGGCCCATTTTGCCCATGGGCAGCCGATGGCCCAGGTCGAGGGCGGGCCGGTCAATATTTGGTACTGGAAGAACGCGGACCAGAGCGTCAATGACATGTGGGCCAAAGGCTTCGGGACCTTGAAGCCCCAGGAGCATCAGGACGTAAAGGGGAAAGGCGCCTATAAGAACGGTGAGTGGAGGGTCGTTTTCTCCCGGCCGTTGACCGATGGAGACCCGGAGGACGCCCAATTTCCGGCCGGGAAGTTCCAGAACATCGCCTTTGCCGTCTGGGACGGCGCCAATAACGAGAAAGGCGCGCAGAAAGCGGTCACATCCTGGTGGTACTTTCGCCCCGAGCCCAAGGCCGACCCCACCGTGTATCTGTATACCGGAGCGGTTGTGCTCCTGGTCGGCGTCATCGAGCTGGTGGTCGTCCGGAAGTTGCGGAGAAAGGATCGAGCGGCATGAATTACCCCAAGATCATTCTGCCCGTCGCGGCCGGGGTCATGATGATGATCGTCGTGGCGGCGTGCTCGTTGTTCGAGGATAAACACGTGGCCCGCGGCCATGAGCTGTTTACCTATTATTGTTCGCACTGTCATGGCCCCAGCGGGAAGGGAAACGGGTACAATGCCGCCAATCTGGATCCGCGGCCGAGGGACCTGACGGACAGCCGCGAATCGTACATGGCGGAAATGTCGAACGAAGATATTTTCAAGTCGATCCGTGAGGGGGTCGCCGGGGCTTTTCCGGAAGCCAAGAAAGCTCCGGCTGGCGAGGCCAAAAAGAATGCGGAGGATGAAGAGGGCGGATCGCCGTTGATGCCGTACTGGGGATACACCTTCTCCCAGGAAGAGATCTGGGATCTTGTCGCTTATGTCCGTACCCTTCACAAGAACACGGCCGAGAAGATCACCTTCAAGGAAGAAGGGGGCGATGCGTCGAAGAAACCCGCGTTGATCAAGGCCCAGGCCCCCGCGTTTCCGGACCCGAACTCGCCGGAGGGCGCCAAGCTCGCGGAAGATGGGAAACATCTGTACGAGACCAAATATTCCTGCTCGGGCTGTCATCGGGTCAACGGTAAGGGAGGGCAGGTCGGACCGGATCTCTCACGGGCCGGGTTCCGCTTGAATGCGAATTGGATCTATCAATGGATCCAGTATCCTCAATCCTTCCGAAGCAACACCAAGATGCCGGCCTTCAATATGCCCGAAGCCGAGGCCAAGGCAATCACGATGTACCTCAAGACGCTTCATGCGACCAGCGCCGAATCCCTCGGCCCGCCGTTCGGCAAGGGACCAACCTGATTTTCCTATCGAACACGGGCACCCGATCAAGGGTGTCCCTACGGCAATAAATCCCCAATAGAACATCGTAGTCGTTCTGTTTCATTATAATGTATCGTCAAATAGGGGATCGATCGCACCCGTCGTCCAGTTTAGGAACGGATAATATTTGTTGGGTTTTTCATCTAGTATTATGAGACGGGATGTTGAAAAAAAAGGATCTTGGGTTCTTTATATTTTACGATGCCGGGACGGGTCTTTTTATGCCGGCATTACGAGTGATCTCAAGCGGCGCCTGATTCAACACCGGGACGGTCGCGCGTCCCGTTATACACGAAGCCGGAGGCCGTTGAGAATCGTATATCGCGAATCGTGTTCAAGCCGCTCCGATGCATTGAAGCGAGAATGCGCGGTGAAGGCTTTACCACGAAAGGAAAAACAAAAGCTGATTAAAAGAGGTCGGTCCTAAGGAGCTGAGGATGAGAAAGAAACGGTTGGGCGCCGGAAAGAAAAACAAGCCCGGAAAATCGGGGCGGCGGCAGACGGTGGATGAGATGGTGGCGGAACTCAAGAAGCTCGGCCGCCCGGAGGGCGATTACCGCAAGCGCTCGCTCGAGATTCACGGGCTGATCTGCGCCAAATGCGCGCGGGAGTTCGACGAGACGAACAAACACCTCTTGACGGTCCATCACAAGGATGGAAATCATCAAAACAACCCGCCCGACGGTTCCAACTGGGAAAACCTCTGCGCCTACTGCCACGAAGATGAGCACAGCCGGGGACAGTTGGGGGATTATCTTAGCGATTCCGACGGATAAGCCTTGAGTCGGCTGGCACCCGAACCCCCGCGTGGCAGAGGCCCTTGCCTTCAAGCCTCTTCCACGCCGAGTTTTCAATTGGTGCGGGTGGCCGGAGGCGGGGCGCCCCATCCGCCCGCAACGAAAAGGCCAAGGAGTTTTTTCGTGTTGATCCACTGTAACCCTTAAGAGGATGCTGAGTGAGGACGGATGGGGCTGCCGCAGGACGGGACCCGCACGGCAGAGGTTTTGCCAAATCGTCTCTTGACCCCATTGGTCAAATCGCTTATTCTATAAGACCATGCAAAATCCGTTTGGAAAACTTCAGTACGGCAGCCTGAAAAAGGTCACCGACCGCTGCTACCTGTTCCGGAACGTCGTCAATTCCGGGATCGTCGTCACTCCGGAAGGCGTGGTGGTTGTGGACACGCAGATCAACGCCCCCATGGCCCGCCGGATGCTGGCCGCGATCCGTAAGGTGACGGACGCGCCGATCAAGTACGTCATCAATACCCATTACCATTGGGACCACTGGGCCGGAAACGACGTCTTTCGGGAGGCCGGGGCGACGCTGATCTCGGGCGAGCTGACCAGGGAATTCATGCACCGGCGGAGTTTTCGACAGCGGGCCTTTCTCCGCTCGAGGGGATTTGCGATCCCGGAAAAAGACCCCGCGCTCCCGGACCGGACCGTTGAGGAGCAATCGACGCTGACCCTGGGCTCCGTTCCGATCCATATCCTGTTTCTCGGCCTGGCCGAGACCGACGATGCGATGGCAGTTCATCTTCCGACCGAGCGTTGCATCATGAGCGGCGATACGCTGATGACCGGCAGTTTCCCGATCCTGGGACAGCCCGTGATGTCCGAGGGCCTGTCCGATGATCGGGCCTGGATCAGGACTCTTCAAAAGATGAAGGCCCTCTCGCCGGAGAAGATCATTCCGGGTCACGGACCCCTGGGCGGTGTCGAGGATATCGATTTCTTCATCGGGCTTCAAACCTATTTTCTCGACGAGGTGATCCCTATGTACGAACAGGGGAAGACCACGGAGGAAATCATCCAAACCGTCGAGAACGGTCTCCCCGAACGGTATGCGAACCTCCCCCAGGTCTGGGGGACGCCCCGTTACGCGATCTTGAGAATTCTATGCAGCCTTACGGGCTGGCAGCAAATGAAACCCTCCGCCATTCCGAAGGTCGATCCGGAAATTTTAAAAATCCCGTTGAAAGAGCTGGAGGACTTTCCTCAATCCTACATTCGCGCGGCCGAGTTCTTCGAGAAGGAAAACAAACTGGATCTGGCGATCGGGATCATGGAGGAAGGATGCGAGCGTCATTCGATGGATCCCGGAATCTGGGTGGCGCGGGGGCGCCTGCTGTTGAAATGCTCCCGTGCCGCGGGCTCGGTGCTGGAACGGGCCGACTTTTTCCAGGAGGTCTGCCGGTCGGCCGAGAGGGCGCTTTCGATCGATCCGCGCCATGCCCCCGCGTTGGTCCTCTTCGGTTCCTACCATGCCATGGGAGCCTTCCGGAACGGCGACGATCCGACCGAGGCCATGATGCTCCTTGAACGGGCGCTGGCGCTTCCGATGGAGCCGGCCGAGGAGGCCAAGGCCCGCTTCTTCCTCGGGATCTGCTACCGCGCCATGGAACGCGAAGATATGGCAGTGGCCTGTTTCAACAGGGCGCTCGAGCTGGATCCCTCCTATGCCCCGCCGCGAATGGCCATGATGAGCGATGAGGAGATGCTTCGGGTTCCCGAGCGCTTTAAGGCCGGCGGCCCCCGTCCGTTTTAAGCAGGCTGCTGAAAAAGTCCATCTGCATCGTTCTCGGTCCCTCAGAGATCCTCACGTACCGTCCTATGTACGCTCCGGTCTCCTCGGTCCCTGCGGCCTTGCATCTGGAGCTTTATGAGCAGCTTGCGCTCGTTATCTTTGCAATTAACGGATCGGACAGTGAAAAATGAAAGAGAACGATCAAATCCATTGGCGCGCCTGGGGCGCGGAGGCCTTTCAGGAAGCCCGGGCATCCTCCAGGCCGATCTTTCTTTCGATATCGGCAGCATGGTGTCACTGGTGCCATGTCATGGACGACGAAAGCTTCGACCATCCCGAAGTGATCCGCCGCCTCAATCACGACTTCATTCCGGTCCGCGTCGACAGCGACAAACGGCCCGACATCAACGGTCGCTACAACATGGGCGGATGGCCTACGGTGGCGGTGCTGGACGCGGAGGGACGGGTGATGATCGGAGAGACCTATCTTCCGACCGGGAGGCTGCTGGAGATGCTGTCCCAGGCCCGGAGGGAAGACGGGGCGGGGCCGGCGCCGTCTCAGCCGACCGAATCGGCCGGCCCCCGGGAACCCAAAGCGGCCGAACCCCCGGCGCTCGCGCTCGACACCGTGACCGGTTTTCTTTCCCGCGCCTTTGATCCCGAACACGGGGGCTTCGGCGGGCCGCCTAAATTTCCGCAGACCTGGGCGATCGAGCTGCTGATGCATCTCCATTACCGCACGGGGCATCCGAACCCCCTCGAGATGGCGAAGCTGACGCTGGATCAGATGCGCGACGGCGCACTCCACGATCCCGTCGATGGAGGGTTCTTCCGCTACGCCACGCGCGGCGACTGGGACCGGCCGCATTATGAAAAGCTCCTCGATGTGAACGCCCGGATGCTGGCGCTTTACCTCCGGTCCTACCGCTTGACCGGGGACGCCTCCTACCGTTACACGGCCTACGGGGTACTGGATTATTTGTACACCTCGTTGTCGGTCGAGGGCGAGGCCTGGTTCTGCGGCAGTCAATCGGCCGACGAGGAGTATTACGCGTTGCCGGAGGAAGACCGGGCCGGGATCGAATCGCCCCGGCGGGATCGGACCCTGTACACCGATCAAAACGCCGCAGCCGTTTCGGCGCTGCTTCTGGCCGGTCATCTTCTCGAGGATCCGGCCTATCCCGCGTCGGCCCTGCGACTCCTCAACGTCCTGTTGACCCGGTGCCGGCATTTCGAGCACGGAATGGTTCATTATATCGACGAACGGCCCTCGCTGCCCGGATATCTGTCGGACCAGGTCCATATGATCGTGGCCCTGGCGGACGCCTTCGAGGCCACCGGCGATCGACGGTACCTGGATCATGCCGAGGAGCTCGCGGGGATCATCCACCGCTATTTGTGGGATGAAAAAGCGGGCGCCTATTGGGATCTGCCGGAGCATCCCGATCACGAGGGGATTCTGAAAATCCGGATCAAGCCCTTGTTGGACAACGCCGTCGCCGCGATCGGTCTGGTCCGCCTGTTCCACCTGGGCGGAAACGGGGAGTACCGGCGTCGGGCCGGGGCGGTTCTGGATTACCTGTCGACCGTGTATCGACCCTACAAGCACCACGCCGCGCCCTTCGGCCTGGCGCTCGAGCGCTTCCTGAATCCGCCCCATCAGATTACCGTCGTCGGGCGACGGACCGATCCCCAATGGAATGCGATGCTTTCATCGGCGCACCGGATCAAGTCGCCCTGGAAAATCATACTCCCCTTGGATTCGGAAGGGGATAAGGACCGCATCGCCTCGCTCGGTTATGCGATCGCATCCGGGCCCGCGGCCTATGTCTGCATCGGGACAAAATGCCTGCCCCCCGTATTTCGGCCGGAGGATCTGCAAAAGGTTTGATGCGGGGCAGACGGAGGGAGCGGGATTGAAGTCCGGCCCGGTTTATTGACGGGTGGATTTCACACAGCGGAAGCCCACGTCGTTGACCGCACCGGTCGGGGACATGAACAGGCGGTATCCGGCCCGTGAATAGTGGGCCTTGATCTCGTTGTAGATGTTCGGCGGGAAATGGCCCAGCCCGGCCCAGGAGTTTCCGCGAAGGACCTTGACCTTCACTCCGTATTTGTCCGAGGGATCGGTATTGCCGGGATAGGGTTGGTACCAGTCGGCCGTCCATTCCCAGACGTTTCCGGTCATATCGTACGCTCCGTAAGGGCTCCGGCCGTTCTCGTAATGACCGACTTCGGTCGTGCCGCCGACCGCGCCGTTGATGTTGGCCCGCGACTCATCAAAATCATTCCCCCAGGGATACCTGAAACCGTCCGGACCGCGCGCGGCCTTTTCCCATTCCGCCTCCGTCGGAAGCCGTTTCCCGACCCAGATGCAATAGGCGTTGGCGTCCTCCCATGTGACGTATACGACGGGATGGCGCGCCTTGGCCGCGGGATACCGTCCGCCGTTCCAGTCCGGCGGAGGTCTGTGGCCCGTTTTCTGGACGAAGTCGAGAAAGTCCGCATTCGTCACCTCGTATTTGTCGATGAAAAAAAACGGCAGATTGATCCGGCGGGCGGGGTGTTCGTCGTTAAAGAAGGGTTTCATGATCCCGTATTCGGCCGCTTTACCCTGCGTGTCCCGCTCGTCCGTGCCCATCGTGAACTCCCCCGCGGGCACCGCCACCATTCCCTGCGGTACGCGGCTGCATGCGGACATGAACAGACACAGGCTTATCCAAAAAGGCGGGGCGTATCGTAAAAGGCCGCCGTAAAAAACCGTCTTGGGGTATTTCATGGATTTTTTGCACATCGGAATCCGAACCCCTTGTTCCGGATTTCGGGGGCGAAGCGGGACCGGTTATAGCTGGGCGCGCTCAGCCCGCAGCCGTAGGAAAGGCAGTCATACCAGGACCCGCCGCGAACGATTTTGTTCTTTTCCCCGTAGTGAGGGTTCGGTTCCGGATTGTGGGGGTAGGCTTTGTACCAGTTGGCCGTCCATTCATAGACGTTGCCGGCCATGTCGTATAATCCATAAGGACTCTTCCCGTTCTCAAAGCTTCCGACGGGCATCGTGTCGCCGTCTTTGTTCAAGGACAGCCAGTACTGGGGCGTGTTGGCCCTTTTGGCATCGAAGGCGCTTCCCCAAGGAAAGTTCCGTCCGTCCGGGCCGCGCGCGGCCTTTTCCCATTCCTCTTCCGTCGGCAGACGCTTTCCGGCCCAGTGGCAGTATTCATTGGCGTCATACCAGTCCACATAGACGACGGGATGATTGGCCTTTTCGGGAGGGTAGGTCACGCCCGAGACCGCCCCCGCGGCCCCGGGGATTTTCCAATGATTGGGCGGCCGGTGGCTCGTCGCATCCACAAAGGTTTTGTACTGGGCGTTGGTCACCTCGAACTGGTCGATGAGAAACGTGGGGAGATAGGCCTTGTGCTCCGGCATTTCATCCGGATCGCCGGCGCCCTCGGAGGTCGGCCGCCCGTTGTTTCCGATGATGAACTCTCCGGCCGGAACGGCGACCATCCTGTTCAGGATCGGTTTAACGGCCGGCGCGGTCCGGTCGGCCACGGGCAGCGGCCGGCCTTCATCCGGAACGGAATGGCATTCGGCGCATTCGGGTTTGGAGTAGTCGGCCTTGGGCGGCCCGGCCGAGCTGTGACACTTCCTGCAGGTATCGTTTGGAAAGAGGGAGGGGTTTATTGTAGGGGCTTGCGTCGCCCCCTCCACCGGCATAGCCGGATGGAGCCTCCCCCTCTCGCTCGCCGTGCTCGCTGGGTAGATCCCCACGGATTCCTGTCGGGCGGGCAGGGTCCGGCCGTGGCCGTTCAATTGGAGGAGGACGACGCCGGTCGCGACGATCGTCATTCCGATCGTCCATTTCATCAAACGCTTGTTCATGGGTCGCATCCGGGGTCCATTTAAAAACGGTAATCGAGCACGAGGCCGAGAAGGACGAGAAGCCCGACGCCGACGTTGGACTTGAACATGGAAAAGGCGATCTGCCGGTTCAACGGGTGCCGGATCGTCCAGACCTGGACGAAAAACCATCCCGTGGCCGCGGCGATCGACAGGTAATAGACGATTCCGAGGTGCGCGGTCAACCCCAGGAGGACGAAAAAGAAGGAGGAGAGCCCGAACAAAAACCCCACGGCGACCCAGGTATACCGGTCAAAAAAGATGGCGGAAGACTTCACGCCGATTCGCAGGTCATCCTCCCGGTCCATGAGGGCGTAGATCGTATCGTACGCCGTGGCCCAGCAGAGGTTGGCCAGGAAAATCATGATCAGCGGGGTTTCAAGGGAATTCCGGACGGCGGCCCAGGCCATGACCGATCCCCAGCCGAATGCGACGGCCATGACCAGCTGGGGCACCGAGGTAAATCGTTTCGAAAAGGGGTAAAGAACCGCCAGCCCGGCCCCGACCAGACTTAAGATCCGTGCCGACCGGTTGAGTTGGAAAACCAAGACGAGGGAACCCGCCAGCAGCAGGCCGAAGATCAGGGCCGCCTCGGGGACCGTCAATCGTCCGGAGGGAAGGGGACGGTTGCGGGTCCTCTCCACATGGGCATCGAATTCCCGGTCGGCGATGTCGTTGATGACGCAGCCGGCGCTTCGCATCAGGAAAGTGCCGATCACAAAAATCGCCAGGAGCTTCCACGGGGGAGCACCTCCGGCCGCGACGACGAGGGACCAGAGGGTCGGCGCAAGGAGGAGAAGGGTCCCGTAGGGTTTCTTGAAACGGATCAGGTCCAGCATGGCCCAAAATTTATTTTTCAAGACGGCGGGCATTGTTTTCACGGGAGAAACGGAGCGCCGATGAACTGTTCTTGAATTGAGGCGACGGGCCTCGGGCCCGGTCGGGTTCCCAGGCTCATTCGATACCGGCGCATCCAAAACGGCCCGCCCGTCCGGCCCCGCGTCCCTATCGCGGCGGCGTCCGGTACGGGGGCGATCTGAAGTCTATCCCGAAGCACCGCTTGTCCCGTTTCCTGGAAGAGCAGGCCGAGCGGTTTTTGACGACCGGACACGGCCCGGAGCAGCGGACGGGGAAGGGCTTCAATCAGTATCACCGAGGAAGCATAAACCAGCCGCCGGCCGTCCGCCGTCAGCCACGCTTCGCGGGTCAGCGCATCCGCCCCTGGAACGGCCCCGAGGAAAGCGGCGGTAGGCGGATTCAGGGGGAGCTCCTTCTGGAGGATGACCTCGACCCGGATCGGGCTCAGCCACAGGGCCTGAAGCAGCGCCGTGGTGCTCCCGTCCGACATCAACAGCATTCGCAGTACGGGATCCATCCGGAGCAGGGCATCGCTTTTGAAAAACTCGTCGGCCGTGATCCATGAAATCGGCTGGGACGGGGAGTCGGGCGTCGAACGGCCCGGGCGGACCAAACCGGTTGAAAAATTAGCAGACACGGTAACTCATTCTACTGAAATGGTCATCCTCTGTCAAGAAAGGCGACGGCCGGAAGGGTCCACGGCCCGCCGGGGGTTCCCCGGGAAATCATCCCAATATTTTTGATACAAACAGGATGTATCGCTTGTTGCCGACCCATGCGATCTTTTCCCTTGACAATACCGCCGAGGTTTGTTAAACAGGGAATAGTTATTCAATTCCGCTTCATTCATATCCTGAGAAGTTCAAACGGTAATATTCAGGCAAGGAAATCCGGTTCAATCAATTCGACCGATGGAGAGACCGTGATGCTACGTCTCAGGTTCTTCAGTTTTATTGCCTTGTTGATTTTATTGACGACTTCCCAATCCGGGTGCGGGGGTGGAGGCGGTGGCGGTGGAAGCTCTTCGGGCCCTCCGCGGAGCGGCAGCCTCGACACGAGTTTCGGCACGGGCGGAATCGTTAAAACCGGTATTACCGCCAACCAGGACGACGACGCCAATGCCGTTGCGGTCCAGTCCGACGGAAAGATCCTTGCGGCCGGGGATACATTGAACGGCAATGGTGATTACGACTTTGCACTGACGCGGTATAAACCCGACGGCAGCCTGGATACGGGCTTCGGAAACGGCGGAATCGTTACCACGGATGTAACGACAACGGGGAAGGATGATTTCGCCTACGCCGTCGCGATCCAGTCGGATGGAAAGATCATTGCGGCCGGACCTGCATCGAACGGCGCGGATAATGATTTTGCACTGGTGCGGTATAATACCGACGGCAGCCCGGATGCGGGTTTCGGGACCAACGGCATCGTTACCACGGATGTAACAATGACGGGGAAGGATGATTTCGCCTACGCCGTCGCGATCCAGTCGGATGGAAAGATCCTTGCGGCCGGATCTGCATTTAACGGCGCGGATAATGATTTTGCACTGGTGCGGTATAATACCGACGGCAGCCCGGATGCGGGTTTCGGGACAAACGGCATCGTTACCACGGATGTGCCGACCGGCCAGGACGATTCGGCCTTTGCAGTAGGAATCCAGGCGGACGGAAAAATCGTTGTAGCGGGTCCCACCGCTAATGTCTCGCTATTTGACTTTGCGCTGGTTCGATACAATTCCGACGGCACCCTGGATACGAGCTTTGGGGCCGGAGGAGTCGTTACCACCGATGTGACGATCGGTGAGGGAGATTTCGCCTTGGCCCTCTCGATTCAGCCGGATGGCAAGATCGTGGTTGGAGGGCCGACCTTCAACGGCGCGAACGATGACTTTGCATTGGTACGTTATAATGCAAACGGCAGCCTTGACACGAGCTTCGGCAGCGGTGGAATCGTAAAAACCGACGTAACCGCCGGCCAGAACGATGATGCGTACGCCCTGGCGATCCAGTCGGACGGAAAGATCGTTGCGGGAGGGTATTCCAATAATTTAAACACGAATATGGCGAACTTTGCACTGGTGCGTTACAATCCCGACGGAAGCCAGGACACGAGCTTCGGGGCCGGCGGGATCGTGACAACCGATGTGGCCTCCGGAGACGACGATTACGCCGTTGCCGTCGCGATCCAGTCGGACGGAAGGATCGTTGCGGCCGGAGATATCTTTAACGGCAGTGATTATGACATGGCCCTGGTCCGGTACCGGCCATAATGTCTCAAGTCGTTTTGGCTTCCAACAAAAAGGCCTATCGGAACCTGTGTCTCCTATCATCTTCAAGCGTCGGATTCGCCCGATCTATCCGCCCTGTTCCGGGAAAACCGTAATCCAGGACGTTTCCTCTCTGACGCGCCAACCGATAAAAAAAATCTTGACAAATTGCGCCTCAAATTATATAGTACGGGCCGTTTCTGTAGACGTCCCATCGGTCACGGTGGCGGCGCATCCCCCTAAATGGTTAGGTGGCGACCTCGCAAACGAAACTCTACACGCAAGGAGGAAATATGAAGTACGGGTTGGCAAGTTTGGTGTTGTTGGGTCTTTTGATTACGGGTTCTTATGTCGTCTATGCGGGAACCGAAGCGGATCCCTGCAAGAACCGGGTGCCTGCGGATCAAGAGGCCGCGGTCAAGGCCGAAAAGAACCCTTATATCGGCAAGGCGGATGCCGTTGCCGAGGGTAAAACGATCTTCGAAGGAAAAGGAACCTGCTTTACCTGCCACGGAGTTAGCGGAAAGGGCGACGGCGATGCCGGGAAGGCCCTTGAACCGTCCCCCCGGAATTTCACCAATCCCAAATTTAATGCCTGTGTAACGGATGGAGAAATGCTCTATATCATCCGGAACGGCAGTCCCGGCACGGCCATGATTCCCGCCGTACAGACAGGAATTCTGACCGATGACGAAGCCAAGAAAGTCCAGGCCTACGAGAGGACGTTTAACGGAAAATAACCGGTCGATGGATTCCCGGTAATCAAAAAGGCCCCGCTCGCGGGGCCTTTTTATTTCTGTTGACTTGTTCGTTCGGCTTCGTGCATCATCCACCCCATGCGTTTATCTCGCCGGGGGACCGTTTCTTTTGTCTTTGCCGGTTTTTTTTTGATGCTCGTTTCCGCTTGCGGGTCCCGGTCTTCCGAAGAAATGGTACGCGTTCCGGACGGCCTCTATTTGATCGGAACCGACGAGGTCCAACTGGAGACCGAGGCCGAAGAAGCCGGCATTACCAAGCCCTGGGTCCTGGATGCGACGCCGGCCCATCGCGTTCACCTTTCGTCCTTCCTGATCGATCGCTACGAGGTCACGAACGGCGAGTATTTCCGTTTCGTGACGGCCGAGAGTTTCCCCGTTCTCCCGCAATGGCCGGGCGGACGGCCCCGTCCGGATCAGGAGCGCCTTCCGGTGACCTATGTCGATTGGGATGAGGCCGGAGCATACTGCCGGTGGCTCGGCAAGCGCCTTCCGACCGAGGCGGAATGGGAGGCGGCCGCTCGTGGACCGGAGGGCTGGATTTATCCCTGGGGTTATTTTTTTGACCCCCGACGGGCAAACGTGGGCGGTCTTCAGTCCGGGCCGACCCCCGTCGGGAGTTATCCGCGGGGGCAAAGTCCTTTCGGGGCATACGACATGATCGGGAATGTCTGGGAATGGACTGCGGACTGGTACAAACCCTATCCGGACAATACCTACGTCTCGGATGATTTCGGCGAAAAATATCGCGTGGCCCGGGGAAATTCCTGGGCGGGTCTTGGACATTTTTCGGGAAAAGTTCTGGAACAGGTCGAGGCCGTTGAAGCCCGCGCAACCTACCGTTTGTATTTCCCCCCAAAGATCGCCCTGGAAGATCTTGGTTTCCGATGCGCAAAAGACGCCGCAAAGGCAAACTGAATCCCACCCGTAAAAAAACCGTTGCGCGACCTTCTCCGGCCGCGACTCTTGAAGCATTGAAGGACGATTACCGATGGAAACGGGGGGAGGTCCAATCTCGTTTAAACGAATTCCAACAGATTTTTAAAAAAGGGGACGCGGCGATCTTCAAAGAGCTCTGCTTCTGCATCGCGGCGGCCAACTCCAGCGCCGAGATGGGGATGAAGACGGTCGATGCGATCCAGGACATTGTCCTGGAGGCCGATCTGGCGACGCTTCAGGATCGTCTCCGCCATGGTTTTCGATACAAGCGGAAGCGGCCGTCTTACATCGTCCATACCCGCGACTATTTAAAAAAGGAACACGACTTCAAGCTCGGCCGGCTACTTCAATCGTTTTCGGATCCTGACGCCCGTCGCGATTTTCTCGTCTTCAACCGGGATATCAAAGGAATCGGGTTCAAGGAGGCCAGCCATTTCCTGCGAAACATCGGATACCGCGGCTATGCCATACTGGACAAGCACATCCTCAACTGCCTGGCGGAGCTCGGCGTAATACGACGAAACCGCAAGCCGCTCAACCCGAGGCGGTATCGCCGGATCGAACGAAAGATGCGGGCCTTCGCCGACCGGATCGGCATCGACATGGACGAGCTGGATCTGCTCCTCTGGAGCCGGAAAACGGGGAAGATATTGAAATAGAATTTAATGTCACGACCCAATAATGAAACACGAAAATCTGGGCAGTATGAGATGTGGATGATACAATTAGGATTAAATACTTAGATAAAAATTCTTTATCGATGTCAATGAGGCTTTATCCGTGCGCGAGTTCAATAGGTTATTCTTTCCGATTCCCGCCGCAATTCTATTAGGAACTTCTGCGATAGTCGTATATTATTTCCTGCTCAGATTTCTTTGGTATGTCAAACAAAATCATGAAAACATCTGGACATCTCTTGGATGCCCCAGTTATCCATTTAATTTTTCCTTGAGAAACCAATTTGCGATATTAATTTATTTGCATAAAAGAGAGTATAAGAATATCGATGATCCAAAGTTCAGAAGAATAAGCTTTTCTCTCTTGTTCGCCCTTTGGAGTATGATTTCGATTTTTGCATTTTATGTTATCACTATAATCATATGGCCACCTGGGGATATGTCTTGAGTTCTTACAGTAAAAACAAGAAACAATCTACCTGTCGTGGTTTGTGTTCTGAATAAAAATATCAGCTAAACAAATTGGTAGTTTATTAGCCGTTATGAATGTGAGTAAATCCGCGTGTTCTTAAGTCCCGCTTACGCTACCAGAATAGTACTTGTTGCCGCATTTGTCGTGTTATATGCCGCTCTGAGATTTCTCTGGTACTTGAAGCATAATCATGAGAAAGTCTGGATATCCCTGGGGCGCCCAAGTTTTATTCTAAATAATTCCCTTGCAAATCAAATTGCTGTCTTGAAGTTCCTCCATAAAGGAGATTATAAGAAACTTAATGATCCGAAGTTCACAAGAATTAGCCTCTTTTATTTGTTGTCGATTTGGTGCTTCATTGCTTTATTTGTATTCTTAATTATATCGCGTGTTGCCTGGCCGCATGGGAATTGATAATTCAATACCTGAACCTGTCTTTCGACCCTATCTTTTGGGCCCTGTCTTTTGCATCGTCATGATAATTCCCATTTCCAGTATGGTATGGGCAGGTAATGTTAAAACGCCACCCTTATTAGTTGGCCCATGTGAAAAAGCAATTAACTTATTTGGAATAAAGCCTGAAGAGACAATCAATAATGAGAGAATAGGTTATACAATAAATTACAAATATAAAGATAAATTTCCCTCTAAGAAAGCTTTCTCTCAACTATATGATCAATTAGCCGGGTGTGGCTGGAAGCACTATTATGCTTTAGAATTTGTATTAGATGATGTTGATTGGTCGCGATATTTAGAAGGACGTACAGAAAATGAGACGGTAGTGATCCATCGATTTGGGAGAACTTATATTGATCAATCCAGAAGCAGACTTGCGATGATTCTCATTCGATATATATCTAAACCCTCTGATATTAAAGAGGCACGGACACTTGATAAGCCCAACAACAACCTACAATTGATTACCCTTCAATTTATGCCATTTAATGAAGAAGAGTATAAAAAAGTGCTGGACAAGTACCGATAAAATCATTGCCTGGCCCGCCTAACATCATCAAATAAAATAGCTGCAACCGATTTCGGTAAAGATCACAATCGCCAATAATCCTTTTCCGTCGTGCTCATTTCACCAATACTCAAACCGTCCGGTTTTCTTGACAAATCACTCACTTTGGTATAATGTTTGATATCGGGCACGATCGATCCGATTATTTCAGAAGCGTCGTTCTTCCCAGGAGAAAGCGGATGCAGAAACTCTGGCTCAAGTCATACGAGCAAGGTGTTCCGGCCAGCATCAATTATCCGAATATTCCGCTTCAGCAGCTTCTCTTCGAAACCGTCCGACGATTTCCAAAACGTCCCGCGCTGTCTTATTACGGCAGGACCATCACCTACGAACAACTCGACCTCTTAAGCAACCAGCTCGCGAATGGCCTGATCGAACTGGGGGTGCAGAAGGGGGACCGGGTGTCGATCATGCTCCCCAACGTTCCCCAGTGCGTGATCGCATATTTCGGAGCCTTGAAGGCCGGAGCGGTCGTGGTCCAGACAAATCCGCTCTATGTGGAACGGGAACTGGAACATCAGCTCAACGATTCCGGGGCCGAGACGATCATTGCGCTGGATCTGTTTTATGAAAGGATATCCCGGATCCAGCACCGGGTCCCTCTTAAACGGATCATTCTCACCGGCCCAGGAGATTTTCTTCCGCCGCTGCTCAGGCTGTTCTATCCCATCAAGGCGATGAAAGAGGGGCAGCGGGTCCGGGTCCCCTCGAAACCCCCGGTATACAACTTCCGGAAAATTCTTAAACGGTCGGAAGCGGTGCAACCGATCGTTCCGGTCAAACCCGAAGACACCGCGCTTCTTCAATACACCGGAGGAACCACGGGCGTTCCGAAGGGCGTCATGCTCAGCCACAATAATCTGGTCGCCAACACGGTCCAGTGCCGACACTGGATGCCCACGCTCCGGGACGGGGAGGAAGTGTTTCTCGGAGTGGTTCCCTTCTTTCATGTTTACGGTCTGAGCACCTGCATGAACCTCGGGCTGTTGACCGGCTCCTGCATCGTCCTTCTGCCCCGCTTCAAGACGGAAGACGTCCTCAATACGATTGTCCGGCACCAGGTGACCATTTTCATGGGCGTTCAGGCGATGTACGTGGCCATCAACAATTACTCTCGTATCAACAAGTTCGACCTTTCCTCGATCCGGATCTGCATCAGCGGCGCGGGACCCCTTCATGTAGAGGTCCAGGAACGCTTCGAGGAATTGACCGGCGGGAAGCTGGTGGAGGGATACGGATTAAGCGAGGCCTCGCCCGTGACCCACTGCACCCCGATCAACGGCCGCCGTAAGAAAGGCTCCATCGGCCTGCCTTTTCCGGACACGGATTGCAAGATCCTGGATAAGGAAACCGGCCTTCGGGAAATGGCGATGGGGGAGATCGGGGAGCTCGTCGTCCGAGGGCCCCAGGTGATGCAAGGGTACTGGAACAAGGACGATGAGACGAAACAGGTCTTGCGCGACGAATGGCTTTTTACCGGCGACATGGTCCGAATGGATGAGGACGGCTACTTCTACATCGTGGACCGGAAAAAAGACATGATCAAGACCCGGGGCGAGAATGTCTATCCCCGGGAGGTGGAAGAGGTTCTGTTCCGCCATCCGAAGGTCAAGGAGGCCGTGGTCGTCGGGATCCCGGACACCTTCAGCGTCGAGGCCATCAAGGCCTACATCGTGCTGAAGGAACACGAACACGCGACGGAACCGGAGATCCTGGACTACTGCCGGAAGGAACTGGCCAAGTTCAAGGTTCCCAGATGGATCGAATTCCGCAAGGAACTCCCCAAGACGATGGTGGGTAAAGTCCTGAGACGAATTCTCCTTGAAGAAGAGCTGAAAAAGGCCGGATAGAAATGGGCGCTGCCCTCGGGAATCCTCTCAGCGAGCATGGCGAGCGGGAGGGGAAGGCTCCATCCGGCTTGACCGGTGGAGGGGGCGACGCGAGCCCCTGCAAGAAAGGATAAAAGGTCCCCCCGTGAAAGACGTCGTGATCGTGGACGGAGTCCGAACTCCCATCGGGAATTTCGGCGGAAAAATAAAGGATGTGACGAACCAGGAGCTCGGACGCCAGGTCGTCCAGGGGCTTCTCCATCGGACACGGCTCGCCCCCGATTTGATCGAGGAAGTGATCTTCGGCTGCGTCCTTCAAAACAGCGACGCGACCAATCTGGCCCGGGTCGTAAGCCTGATGGCGGGCCTTCCCATCCCCATTCCGGCCTATACCGTTCAGCGAAACTGCTCCTCCGGTCTCCAATCCGTCGTCAACGCCTTCCAGAATATTCAATGCGGGGATGCCGATGTCCAGATCGCGGGCGGAATCGAGAACATGAGCCTTGCGCCCTATATCAGCCGGAATATGCGCTGGGGAAAGCGGCTCCGTCACGGCGAGTTCATCGACAGCGTCTGGGAGGGCCTGACGGACGGCTTCTGCGGACAGGTGATGGGTCAGACGGCCGAAAATCTGGCCGAGGAATTTAAGATCACGCGTGAAGAACAGGACGCCTACGCGCTCGAAAGCCACCGCCGGGCGGTTCAGGCCGTTCAAGACGATAGATTCAAGGACGAGATCCTGCCCGTGACCGCGGCCCGTGCCGGTTCACGGAACCGGACGGCGCCGCCGGTGTTCGCCCACGATGAGGCCCCCGACCCGGAATTGGACAAGACGCAGTTGGCTCAGCATCCTCCGATTTTCAAAGAGGGGGGGACGGTCACGGCCGGCAATGCCTGTCCCTTGAACGACGGCGCGGCGGCCTTGCTCGTCATGTCGGCCGAAAAGGCCCGTGAACTGGGCTATGAACCGTTGGGGTATGTGCGATCCTACGCCTTCGTCGGCGTGGAACCCCAGCGGATGGGCATCGGGCCGGCCATGGCGATCCCCAAGGCGGTTGAAAGGGCCGGCGCAAAAAGATCCAGATTGCACCTTCGGGATATTCAGCTCTTTGAGATCAACGAGGCGTTTGCGGCGCAATACCTTGCGGTCGAAAGGGTCTTGAAGCTCAACCGCGAGATCGTCAACGTCAACGGGGGGGCGATCGCCCTGGGCCATCCGGTCGGAATGACCGGGGCGCGCCTGATCCTGACGGTGTTGCGCGAAATGAAACGGCGCGAACTCTCGCTGGGCGTCGCCAGCATGTGCGTGGGCGGCGGAATGGGAGCGGCGATGGTGTTGGAGCGAAAATGATGGGCGCGGCTGGCCGTGCCCACGACAGGTTGGGAGCCTCTCATGAACATTAAAAAAGCGGCGGTGATCGGTGCGGGAACCATGGGCGCGCAGATCGCTCAGGTGATCAGTCACGCCGGGATTCCGGTGACCCTCGTCGATGTTCAGGAGGACAGCGTCAACCGGGGCCTGGAGACGATCCGGAAGATTTATCAGGCCCGCGTGGACAAGGGCCGGATGAAGGCCGCCGAGGCGGAGCAGAAAAAAGCCCTGGTCGTCGGGGCCTCCAATTACGACGGACTCCGCGATGCGGACATCGTCATCGAGGCGGTTTTTGAAGAAGCGGACGTGAAGCGAAAAGTGTTCACGGCGCTGGACGCCGCCTGCCCGCCGCGAACGGTCCTGGCCTCGAACACATCCTCTTTGTCGATCTCGGCGATCGCGACGGTGACCCGGAGGCCCAACCAGGTCGTCGGCATGCATTTTTTTAATCCGGTGTACGCCATGAAGCTGGTCGAGGTGATTCCGGGGCTGGATACCTCCCCGGAGATCGTCCAGGCCGTTGTCGGGCTTTCCGAGCGGCTTGGGAAGACGCCGATCCGCGTCCGGGAATGCCCCGGCTTTGTCGTGAACCGGCTGCTCATGCCCTACTTGAACGAGGCCGCGCTCGCC
>DATKAN010000042.1 GCA_035498035.1 Nitrospiria bacterium | reverse complement strand
CGAGACGGAAACTGAAGGCCTGGAAAGCGTCGGCGGCCTGTCCGGCCTGGGCCAGGTAGAGGAAGAACAAGCGATAGCTTGCGGTCAAGGTGACGATTCCGACGAAGGCCATCGGAAGGGCCGTCACCCAGATGTATTTCGCTTTCCCCATTTTGATCAGCACCGTCGTCCCGACGCAGAGCGCGAGCGTTCCCAGCAACTGGTTCGCGGCCCCGAACATCGGCCAGATCGTGCCGATGGATCCGGTCGCGATCAGGTAACCCCAGGCCAAGACGACGACCGCGCTGGTGAGAACGACCCCCGGCCACCAGTTCAGGTTTTTAAGCGGCGCGTAGGCCTGCCCGCCCATCTCCTGGATCAAATACCGCGCCACCCGCGTTCCGGCATCGATCGTGGTCAGAATGAACAGCGCCTCGAATAACAGCGCGAACTGGTACCAATAAGCCATGAGCGCCTTCATTCCCGGAAGCGACGAGAAAATCGAAGCCATTCCCACCGCAAGCGAGACCGCGCCGCCGGGCCGCCCCGCCACGTCCACCTCGACCAGTTGGGAGAGTTCCTGGAGATGCGCGACGGGGAAGCCCAGTGCGGCCAGCGCGTCGGCCGAGAGATGGGTATTGATCGCGAAGTAGTCCCCGGGGATCAGGATCGTGGCCGCGATCAGCGCCATCACGCCGACGAAGCTTTCCATCAGCATCGCGCCGTACCCGATCATCGCATGCGATTCGCAAGAGAGCATCTTGGGCGTGGTTCCGGAGGAAACCAGCGAATGAAACCCGGAGATCGCACCGCAGGCGATCGTGATGAAGACGAACGGAAAAAGCGTTCCGGGGATGACCGGGCCGTTGCCGTGGATGAAGGCCGTGGCGGCCGGCATCTGAATGGTCGGGGCCATCAGGATCACGCCGATGCCGAGCAGTCCGACAACGCCGACCTTCATGAAGGTGGAAAGGTAATCCCGGGGCACCAGGAGCATCCAGACGGGAAGGACCGAAGCGAGAAAGCCATAGCCGGCCAGAAGCCAGACCAGGCTTTCTTTTTCAAAACTCAAGTACGGCGCAAGGCCGGAATGGGCGACCAAGCGTCCGGCGAACAAGGCGACGAGCAGGAACGAAATTCCGATCACGGACACCTCGCCCACCCGGCCGGGCCGGAAGCGCTGGAGATGGTAGCCCATGAGGAAGGCGATTGGAATGGTCAGGGCCAGCGTGAAGGTGCCCCAGGGATTATGAGAGAGCGCGTTGACGACGGCCAACCCCAATCCGGCGAGCGCGACGACGACGATGAACAGCACGGCGATCGTGGTGGCGATGCCGGTCAACGGCCCGATTTCGTCCCGGGCGATCTGCGGGAGCGAGCGGCCGTTGCGCCGCATCGAGGCGACCAGGATGACAAAGTCCTGGACCGCCCCGGCCAGGACCGCGCCGATCACGATCCAGAGAAAACCGGGCAGGTATCCGAATTGGGCCGCCAGGACCGGACCGAGGAGGGGACCGGCCCCGGCAATCGCCGCGAAGTGGTGGCCGAACAGGACGAGGCGGTTGGTGGGTTGAAAGTTTTTGTCGTCGCGGAGCCGGTGGGCCGGCGTGATCCTCCGGTCGTCCAGGTCCGCGACCCGGGTTTTGAGGAAGCGGCCGTAAAACCGGATCGCGAGGACATAACAGCAGGCCGCGGCCACGACCAGCCAGAGCCCGTTCACCTCTTCGGCCGGGTTCAAAATCCCGGCGACGATGCCGAGCGACACGGCGCACAAAACGGCCAGGGCCATCCAGCCCATATTTTTAATCCATTCTATCTTCGGATCCATGGTGGGGGCCTGCGTTGCTCGTTGAGTAATTACCCCATCGTTATGTTTTTAACATTATAGTGGCCGTCCGTCGAAGCGTCAAGCCTGTCGCCGCAGGGTTTTTTAAAGGAATATATTCGGTTACGCGTTTCGGGGAAGCCCTCGCGGCCCCGGCGGCTGAGGACGGATTGACAACCCCGACGGCGCGATGCTACGGTGTCGTCGTGTCCGTCGCAAAAAAAGCCCTCATTCTCTTCGCGAAGGTTCCCGAACCGGGACAGGTGAAGACACGACTTCTCCCGGATCTGTCACCGGAGCAGGCCGGCCGGGTCTACCGGGCCTTCATCCTGGACACGCTGAACGCCACGGCGGGATTGAAAGGGGTGAAACGCATTCTCGCCTGCGATCCGACGCGACTAGATCCTTTTTTTAAAGAGCTCGCGGACCGCTTCGATCTGGTTCTGATCGATCAAACCGGGGAAGACCTGGGAGCGCGCATGCGGAACGCCCTCGCGGAGGCCTGTCGTCTGGGCTTCGATCCGGCCGTCCTCGTCGGGATGGACCTTCCGACGCTTCCGACCGGGTATATACAGGAAGCGTTCCGGCAATTCAGGAAGCGCCCCGATGGACCTTCGGTGGTTCTGGGTCCCAGCGCCGACGGAGGGTATTATCTGATCGGCTGCTCCGGACCCGTCCCGCCGATTTTCGACGGAATCGCCTGGGGAACGGAACGGGTTCTGGAGCAAACCCTCGCGCGGATCGCGGACAGGCGTCTGATCGCCGCGCTCCTCCCCTTCTGGTACGATGTGGATACGCTTCAGGATATCCGCTTCCTCGCGCAGCATTTGAAATACCTTGAGCGGAAAGCCGGCCGACCCGTGGCGCGCGAGACCGCGCGCGTGCTGAAGACCCTCAAACTGGATGGGTTGTAGGGCCGGATTGGCCTTGCAGCCCTCGGCGGGACTATGGTATAAGGAAAGCAATCGGCGGCGTACCCAAGTGGCTAAGGGAGCAGTCTGCAAAACTGCGATTCGGCGGTTCAATCCCGCCCGCCGCCTCCAAATTTTGCTCCGCAAAATTTAGAGCATTCGAGCCATGGTGCCATGGATCATTAAAAGAGTCGATCATCGCGGCTGGAATGCAGTCTATTGATCCAATGCTCAAAGGCTCTTTCTACCACCCCTTCAACACCATCCGCAGCTTTTCGACCTCCTGTTCATCGCACCAGACGAAGGCCGAATAGCGGCCCTCGATTCCCATGGCGTCGACCGCGTGGAGATTGATTCCTTCCTGCGCGATCCGGTCGAGGGTGTCGGCCAGCGCCCCGGCCCGATCCTCCCCCGTCAGATGGAAGCAGCTTCCTTCCCGAAACGTCCAGCCGGCCTCCCGCGCCACTTTTTTGAAGACGGCCGTATCCCACGGAATGGCCACGATCTCCGCGTTTCCCCGTCCGGTTCCAAAGCTCCAGACGGCCGCCAGATTGAGGTCGTGTTCCGACATCTGTTTTGAAAACCGGGCCAGCTGCCCCGGTCGGTCCTCGGTTGGAATCACAAAAAAGGTTTTTCGCGCGATATCCATGGCGGCCTCCGGCGGTGCTTGAGCCAGGTGGATTGTTTGATATGGAGTGCAACATCCGTAAAAAAAGGTCCGCCATAAGATACCGGACTTGCGCCGAAAAGGCAAGATGCGGACGGACTTGACAGGGTCCGAGAGGCTCAGTCATAATGAAAGGTGTCCTTGCGTCCCTCATTCCAGGCGAGATGACCGATAAACGCCAGCATAAGCGGGTGACGATCAAGTCGATCGGAGACATCGTCTGTCTTGATGATCAACGCCGTTTCACGGCTTTTGTGGGGGGGATCAGCCGCGGGGGGTTGGAGATCTACACGCCCGAAAAATTGGGCCCCAACGGCCGGATCAGGATCGCGCTGTCGTTTCTGGACAAGGACGGCCGGCTGACGGTGGAGAATCTGTCGGGTCAGGTCCGTTGGGCCGCGCCGTTCAAGGACGCCTACATTGCCGGCATCCAGTTCGATGTGCTGGTCGATCGGGAAGCGACGCCGGCCTTGAACGAATACATCGAAAATGCCGAGCGTTATTTCGCTTAATTGTGGGGGCTCGCGTCGCCCCCTCCACCGGCCAAGCCGGATGGAGCCTTCCCCTCTCGCTCGCCGTGCTCGCTGGGTCGATCCCGCGGGTGAGGCAAACCGGAGGGCTCCGGCCTATAGACGGAGTTGAATTCAGCGGGCCGGGGCGGGATCGAGGAATCGGAGGAGAAGATATTGTGCATGCGGTGATGTCAACCCGCGGACCCTTTATGATCTGCGATGCCTGTTTTTCCCTTTTGAGGGACGAGGCGAAGGTGGATCAAAACGGCCGGGCCGTTTCGGATTCGGTCTCGGATGAGTTCTGCCTGAATTGCTTCGACCGGAATAAGATTCTGATCGACGACCTGGCCGGCAGCACGGAATAACGATGGATGAAGAAGAAGATATAGAGCTCCCGATTTTGCCCCCCTCCATACCCGGCCCCGATTGTCCGTTTTGCGGCGAGCCGACCGTGAACATCGATGGCGACTTCATCTGCCTGGATTGCAACGGGGCGAGTTACGGTCCCGAAACCGGATAGGTCGGATCGAGAAAGCCGTCCTTCAAACGCAGACAACATCCCCGCATTGGATGGAAAATCGTCCCACAAGTTGAGTGATGTGCCATGTCCCGGATGAATAAAACAAGCTGTATTTTATTGAGCCTTTCGATCGCGCTCGCAAGCTGCGCCACACCCCCAATGCCTCCGACGCCTTCCTCACCTCCGCCCGAAGCCGAACCGCAGGCGCCGCCGGACCAAGGCAAGGTGCTGGGCAGGCAATTCATGATGGAGGCCCGGAAGCAGTACAGCTTCGTCAAGGATCAAGAGGTGGTGGACGCCGTCAATCGGGTGGGCCGCCGCATTGTCACGGCCGCGGGCGGCGATCCGGACTCGTTTCATTTCTTCGTCGTGAAAGATAGCTCGCTCAACGCGTTCGCGATCCCGGGAGGTTATATCTTCGTTTTTGACGAGCTCCTAAGCAAACTGGATTCCGAAGATGAACTGGCCGGGGTTCTGGGCCATGAAACCGGCCACGTCATGCACAACCACTTTTTTAAAAATGACAAAACGCTCAATGCCATGACGCTGGCCACCATCGCGGCGATCCTCTTGTCGAGAGGCCAGGCGGCCACGACCAGTATTGCGATGGCCGCCAATGAAGCGGCTCAACTTCATTTCAGCCGCGAGAACGAGGAAGAGGCCGACGCGTCGGGCATGCAGTACCTCAAAGAGGCCGGATACGATCCGAACGGGATGCTGAAATTTTTTCAGACCCTGCTCGCCTACGAGAAAATTAACGGTTATGAAATCCCGGCCTACATGGAAACGCACCCGGATCTTGAGTCCCGTGTTCATCTGGCCGAACTTCGACTGAACCGTCCCGTGGATCATGTACTTCCCCCGCCCCCGAAGACCTTCGACTGGGGACGCGTGGAAACCATCATCCGGGCCAAAAGCGAGAACTGGCACGAGGTGGCTCAACTGTTTCCGGAGCGGAAGGCGGGGGCCGCTCCGGATGAAAGGTATCATTACCTGTCCGGCCTGGCCTACCTGATGACGGATCAGGTGTCCGAGGCGATCGCGGAATATCAAGCCGCCTTGGCCACCTCGCCGGACAACCCGGTTTATCATGCCGATCTGGCCGCGGCTTATTTAAAGACCCAGGACGTGGACAAGGCCAGGGCCGAGGCGCTCGAGAGTCTCCACCGGTCGAAACCGGGTGAAGAGATTCCTTCGGCCTATGTGGTCCTCGGGATGGTGGAGGAGCATGCCGGTCGGCTCGAGCTGGCCGGGCAGGAATATGAAGAAGCGCTTCGGCGGAATCCGGATCATGCCTTTGCCCACTACCACCTCGGACAGGTTTATTCTCAAACCGGCCGGCCCGCGGAAGCGGCGTATGAAACAGGACGCTATCTTCGGCTGAGTCTGGAACCCGAAGCGGCCCTCCAGGAGTTCAAGCGGGCCAAGGGCTTGGCATCCAAGGAAAGCGAGCTTGCCCGGGAGATTCAGGAACAAATCAAGCAAATCGTCCGGGACGGCATCTGAAGCGACCTCCAATCATCGTCTTGACAGTCCGCGGCCATGACGGTAGATTAACCCGACAATCAAGAAACCTTATCGTGGTTCCGGACGGCTCAAAAAGTCCATCCGCCTCATTAGCCGGAGTGGTGGAATGGTAGACACAAGGGACTTAAAATCCCTCGCGCCGAAACGCGCGTGCCGGTTCGAGTCCGGCCTCCGGCATGTTATTGTCTAATCGAATTGAACCGGTCGGCGGGCCGGCGCTCTTCTAAGGAATCCGTTGAAGATCCGTGACGGCTTCCTTGACAAGAGGTGCCGGGTTGGATAAAGTATATGAAAATAAATGGCCGATGTTTTGGAGCGCGCGCTGATGCCGCCGTCCGATTCTTGGCCCGCCGAACGGGTCGCGGTTTCCGTCCCCGGTAGCGATCCATTTCCACTCAGGAAAACGACAGATGACAAACAAGGGTGTAACCATTTGGCTGACCGGCCTGCCCTCGGCCGGAAAAACCACGCTGGCCCATTTGCTGGGAAAAAGGATACGGGAGAGAGGGATCACAAGCATTGAAATTCTGGACGGGGACGTGATTCGGATGAACCTCTGCAAGGATCTGGGATACAGTCCGGAGGACCGGATGACCAACATCCGGCGGATCGCCTTCGTCTCGCAGCTCCTGACCCGTCACGGCGTCATCGTGATCGTCGCCGCCATTTCTCCGTATCGCGAGAGCCGGGAACTGGCCCGCCGGGAGATCAAGAACTTCGTGGAGGTGTTCGTCAAATGCCCCATCGATGTCCTGATCGAACGGGATGTGAAGGGGCTGTATAAAAAGGCGCTGGCCGGAAATCTTCCGCACTTCACCGGCGTCTCGGACCCTTACGAGGAACCGCTCAATCCGGAGATCCTCATCGAAACCAATCGGGAAGCGCCCGAGGCCTCGGCCGCGAAGATCCTCGGCCTTCTCGAAAAAATGGGATACCTTTCCGATATTTCTTCGACCTCCCCATGAAATACGCAAAGCCCCGTCATGAATGACCGACGGATCGATCTTCACACCCACAGCACCGCTTCGGACGGCAGCTTTACGCCCGCGGAGCTGATCCGGTACGCGGCGACCAAGCGTCTCGTCGCGCTGGCCCTGACGGACCATGATGGCGTGGACGGATTGGACGAGGCGGCGGCCGAAGGGGAACGGCTGGGTATCGAGGTGATCCCGGGGGTCGAGTTGAGCGCGGACCATCCCGAGGGAACGATGCACGTCCTCGGCTTTTTCGTCGACCGGCGGCATGAAGGTTTTTGCGGCCGGCTGCGGCGTCTCCAGGAGGCCCGCAGGGAGCGAAACCCGAAGATCGTTCAGAAGCTTCAGGGGCTGGGTCTTCAGATCACCTACGAGGAAGTCGTGGCCGCTTCCGGTGGGGGCCAGGTCGGCCGCCCGCATTTTGCCAAGGTATTGGTCCAGAAAGGCTACGTCTCGTCGATGCAGGAAGCCTTCGAGCGCTATCTGAAAAAAGGGGCGCCGGGATTCGTTGAAAAGTTCCGGTTCAGCCCGCAGGACGTTATCGCGGCGATTCATGAAGCCGGGGGTGTCGCGGTCCTGGCCCACCCGTTTACCTTGTACAAGGAACCCTCGCCCATGTTGGAACCGTTGCTTGGCGGACTCGCGGAGTCGGGGCTCGACGGGATGGAAGTGATTTACAGCACCTATTCGGCGGGACAGAGCCGCTATTATCGCGAGTTGGCCGAAAAATTTCACCTCCTTCCGTCGGGCGGGTCGGATTTTCACGGTTCCCACAAACCGGGGATCGATCTGGGCGTCGGGATGGGCAGGCTGCAAATCCCATTTGAGCTGCTCGAGCCGCTCCGGAAAAAGGCCCAGGGCCACCGCGCTTCAAATCTTATCAATTGAATATTAATGATCCCCTTCCCCTGTCTCATTCTCCGGCTTCGGGCCGCAAATGCCTGTCCTGCTTTACCATTTAAATAATAATTTGATACAATCGGAAATCCCCTGTTTCGACGAGCGGAGCCTCGCATGCTGTCTTCCCTTACACAGAAGATCCTCGACCGGGCGCGGGCCTTGGGTTTCGATGCCGTCGGGATCGCCGCGGCCGATGATCTTGAACAGGATGATCAAGCCCTGTCCCGCTGGCTTGCCGAAGGCCGTCACGCCGGGATGGCCTACATGGCCCGCGAACCGCATCGCCGTTCGCGGCCGCCGACCGTTCTTCCCGGCGCGAAGAGCGTGATTGTGCTGGCCCTGAATTACGCGCAGGACAATCCGCCCGGTCCGGGTCGGAGTACGGTGGGCCGAGTCGCCCGCTACGCCCGGGGACGGGATTACCATGACGTGATCGAAGACCGGCTCTCGCAATTGGAGGTCTTTCTTCGCGAGACGGCCGGGCCGGGAACGGACTGTCGGAGTTACGTCGATCACGGACCCGTTTTGGAGAAGGCCTTCGCGCGGCAGGCCGGGATCGGTTTTGTCGGGAAGAACACGCTGCTCATCACGGATTCGTTCGGCTCGTGGGTTTTCCTGTCCGTGATCCTGACCACGCTGGAGTTGGAGCCGGGCACGGCCCGGACCTCCGAATGTGGAAGCTGCCGCGCCTGCCTTGACGCCTGTCCGACCGGCGCCCTCGTGGCCCCGTATCAGCTCGATGCGAACCGTTGCATCTCGTATCTGACGATCGAGAACAAGGGGGCCATTCCAGAGGCGCTGATCCCGAAATTAGGCGGCTGGGTCTTCGGCTGCGATATTTGCCAGGAGGTGTGTCCCTATAACGCGCGGTCGAAGCCGACCGGGGTCAAGGAGTTTCGGCCGGAGGAGGGCGTCGGGCCCTGGCTGGATCTGGAAAAGCTTGCGGCGATCAAGTCGGACGAGGAATTCCGCGCCGCGTTCCGCGACACGCCGCTTCTTCGGCCAAAGCGTGCGGGCCTTCAGAGAAACGCCGAGGCCTTGTTGAGTCAAAGGTGAGGGAACTATGGCTGTGACCAAACAGGAAGTCTCCGAAATTTTGGACGAGATCGGCACGCTGCTGGAGTTGAAGGGCGAGAATCCGTTCAAATCGCGCGCCTACGCCAACGCCTCCCGGACGATCGCCGCGCTCGAGATGGATCTGGGCGAGGCCGTTCGAAGCGGCGCGCTGAAAGAGGTGAAAGGGATCGGGGCGGCCTTGTTCGAGAAGATCGGCGAGCTGGTGACGACCGGTAAACTGGCTTATTACGAGGAGCTGAAGGCCGCGGTTCCGGCCGGGCTGCTTGAGATGCTCCGGATCCCGGGCCTGGGCCCGAAGCGGGCGAGGCTTATTCACGAACAGCTCGGGATCTCGACGATCGGGGAGTTGGAGTACGCCTGCAACGAAAACCGGCTCCTGAAACTGGAAGGCTTCGGGCCGCGGATGCAGGAGAAGATCCTGCAGGGTATCCAGTACGTGCGAAGGCAGAAGGGGCTGTTTCATTATCCCGTCGCGGCGGGCGAGGCCGAAAGACTCTATGACGCCCTGAAGGCCCACAAGGCGGTCAAGCGGATCGCGGTCGCCGGAAGTCTCCGTCGAAGAAAGGAGGTCGTGAAGGACATCGACCTGCTCGTGAGCTCGGAGCGTTCCGGACCGGTCATGGAGGCCTTTACCGCCCATCCGGAGGTGGATGAGGTGGTGGCCAAGGGCGAAACCAAGTCCTCCGTCCGTCTCAAGTCCGGGATCAACGCCGATCTTCGCGTGGTCTCGGACGCCGAATTCCCCTACGCGCTGCATCATTTCACCGGGAGCAAGGAACACAACATCGCGATGCGCGGGCGCGCGCAGCGCCTGGGCTTCAAGATGAACGAGTACGGATTGTTTCAGGGAGAAAAACCCGTTCCCTGCAGGAACGAGGAGGAGATCTTCTCGAAACTCGGCCTGGATTTCATCCCGCCGGAGCTGCGGGAGGACATGGGCGAGATCGCGGCGGCCGAGTCCAAAAATCTTCCGAAGCTGGTCGAGGAAAAAGATATCCGGGGAATCTTTCACAACCACACGGTCTACTCCGACGGCAACGCCACGCTGGAGGAGATGGTCGGGGCCGCGCGCGCGGCGGGCTACGAGTACATCGGCATCTCGGATCATTCCCGGTCGGCGCAATACGCCCACGGGCTCGAGGTCGAGCGCGTTTATGAACAGCAAAAGGCGATCGACGCGCTTCAGAAAAAGCACAAGGACATCACGATCTTCAAGGGCACCGAGTGCGACATCCTTCCGGACGGGACGCTCGATTATCCGGACGACGTCCTGGCGAGTTTCGATTTCGTGGTCGTCTCGATCCACAGCAAGTTCAAGATGACCGAGGCCGAGATGACCAAGCGCATCGTCAGGGCGATTAAAAATCCCTACGTCACGATCCTCGGGCATCCCACCGGACGGCTCCTGTTGACGCGCGAAGCCTATCCGGTGGACATGCGGGCGATCATCAAGGCCGCGAGCGATCACGGGGTGGCGATCGAGCTCAACGCGAACCCGATGCGGCTGGATCTGGACTGGCGGCTCGGTCCGACGGCCGTGGAGCTGGGCGTGCCGGTCAGCATCAATCCGGACGCGCACAGCGTCGAGGGGATCCGGGACGTCCGCTACGGCGTCGGGATCGCGCGAAAAGGCTGGCTCACGCGGGAGGCGGTTTTCAACACCAAGTCGGCGACCGAGATGAAAAAAGTATTGGCCCAGCGTCGCCCCGCGACGACTTGATCTATAAACCAACACAAGTCGCGCGCAATCCCTCGATCATTAAGAACTTTTCCATCTTCCTGAATAATATTCTCCGCCGCGACGAATATATTCGATTTGCATCATTATATATATACGCTATCCGGGCTGACACACAGGTCAGCCCCTACGTGTCATTTACGCCCTTTCCCCTCACCCCTTCCGCCTAACCCCTAACGCCCTTCCTCCTCACTCATCACCCCTCACGCCTTATTGACCCGCCTCCCCTAAAAGGGATATAATCCCGCAATATAATTCCTCCGGCGCGGGCCGTCCTGCCGTCTTTAAATTTCACGCGACCCCATCCGCCGGACGGAGCGGAGAAACCCATGACCTTCCCCGAAACGTTCAATGAGCTGTAAGGACGGATGATGACGCGCGACCTCATTCCCCGCGACTACGGCCATTTTCTCCTCGAGCTCAAGGACCGCATCCGTCAGGCACAGCTTCGCGCCGCGCTTTCGGTCAACCGGGAACTGGTTTTGCTCTACTGGAGGATCGGCCGGGATATTTTGGAGCGCCAGAAACTTCACGGTTGGGGCGCGAAGATCATCGACAGGCTGGCAAGCGATCTTCGAACTGAATTTACCGAGATGAAAGGATTCTCCCCTCGCAATCTCAAGTACATGCGGGCTTTCGCGGAAGCCTACCCGGATGAGGCGTTTGTGCAGCAGGTTGCTGCACAAATGCCGTGGTTTCACAATTGCGTCTTGATAGACAAGGTGAAGGACTCCGCCGAGCGTGAATGGTATGCCCATCAGACTTTGCGACACGGGTGGAGCCGCAATGTGCTGGTCCACCAGATCGAGAGCGGCCTTCATGAACGCCAGGGACAGGCGGTGACCAATTTCAACCAAACGCTTCCTCCGTTGCAGTCTGACTTGGCGAAACAGGTATTGAAGGACCCCTATAACTTCGATTTTCTGACCTTGGGCGACTCGGCTCGTGAGCGCGAACTCGAGCGCGCACTGTTGGCTCATCTCCGCGATTTTCTGCTGGAGTTGGGAGTCGGATTCAGTCTCGTCGGCAGTCAGAGGCTGATCGAGGTCGGCGCGGAAGATTTCTACATTGATCTTCTGTTTTATCACCTCCATCTCCGGTGTTATGTTGTGATCGACCTCAAGATGGAGGGGTTCAAACCCGAACACGCCGGCAAGATGAATTTTTATCTGTCCGCGGTGGACGACCTGCTGCGCCATCCCGACGACAAGCCCTCCATCGGGTTGATCCTGTGCAAAACCAAGAACAAGCTGATCGCCGAATACGCACTGCGCGACACCCGCAAACCGATCGGCGTTTCGGCCTACAAGCTGACCCATTCGCTGCCCAAGCAGATCAAGAGCCAATTGCCGACGATTGAAGCGTTGGAAAAAGAATTGGGCGGGAAGGAGCGGAAGTAAACTGCTTGCCATCCTCCCATCACTCCTCACCCCTTACTCCTCACGACTTGTTGACTCCCCTTACCCGAACCGATATAATCCGCCCTAACATTCCTCCGGCGCGGGCCGTTCCTGCCGTCTTTAATTTTTTCACACGACCTCATCCGCTGGAGAGAGAACAGGAAAGACGTGATCTATCCTGCATTCTACATCTCCCTTAAAGCGTTAAAAAAAATCGTCTCGGTTTTTCCTTGTTCTTTAATTGGAATTCTTCTTAATATCATGCTACACTGACTAACCCATGGATAGAAAACAACTTATACAACAAATCGAAGGATTGCGGAAATCGCGCGTGATTGCGTACCTCACGAGCGATCGGCAGGGGCCGTTTAACGCGCGGATTGCGATGGATGTGATACCGCTTGTAAGCAATCAGCTTCGGGCAATCGGGAAAACGGGAAACATCGATCTTTTTCTTTACAGTACCGGTGGTGATACAATGGTACCGTGGCGTTTGGTATCGATGGTTCGTGAATGTTGCGATAAGTTTTCCGTACTCGTCCCATATAAGGCACACAGCTCGGCAACGATGATCGCGCTAGGTGCCGACGAGATCGTAATGAGCGATCTTTCGGAGCTATCTCCTATTGATCCTTCAACAGCGAACGTGTTTAATCCGGTTGACCCTGCGAGTCCGCAAAACAGGATTCCGATTTCGGTAGAAGATGTGATGGCATATTTCGATTTAGCCAAAAACAAGTTCGGCATCAAAAACGACGAAGAGCTGTCGCGTGTATTTATAAAATTTGTGGAGTCAAATCCGCAAATCCACCCCTTGGCCCTCGGCAACGTGAACCGCATACACAATCTCATCCGAATTGTCGCGAAGCGGCTCATTAAGAGCCACAAAGTGCACCTCAAGGATGATGAAATCGAGAAGCTTGTTGATTATTTCACAGAAAAATTGTACTCGCACCAGTATTTCATCGGCAGGAGGGAGGCGAAAGAGGATCTGGGTTTGAAAACAGTCGTGGATGCAAACGACGCGCTCTCGAAGTTGATGACTGATCTCTACGAGAAATATAATAAAGAATTGGATTTTGGAAAAATTTGGAATCCAGAAAATGAACTAGGAATAAATGCGGTGCAGAATAAGAAAGATTTCAAAATAGCCCTAATCGAAAGTTCTCAGCTTTCAAATTATTTCGAGATATCGGCTGAATTTCGGAAGCAGCAGATCAATGTGATGCAACAGACGCCACAGGGTCCAATTCAAATCCCCCAGGAACAAGTGGTGTGTAAAATTATTGGACAAGGATGGAAATAATGTGTTGGATCACATCATTTTAATGTAATGCCCATTGGCGGTAATCTTTGTGTTGGTTTTCTTGCTTTTTATTACTATCAGGCAAGGGTGGATAGGAGGAAGAGTGATGCTGTCAGATTAACATTGAAAGAGATTGGATACGCAGATTTTTGACTATGATTTACAACCATGTTACCGTTTAAATAATTATGCCTAATAAGCTGCCGACCAAACTGAAGAAAGAGCCTTTGTTAGATGCGGTTTTTGAGATTCGTTTTTCTACACAGGTTCCAGCATCAAGCGTTCTCCCAGGGATTTTATTTAACAAGCTCGATGGGAAAAAAATCCTTGAGCAATTGCCACCCACACAGTTGCCCAAGCAGATGCGAGATGCTGACCCAAACTTACGGTTTGCGCCACTTATCCGAATTCAGTGGAAGGAGTATCTTCTTTTAATTGGTGACTGGAACGTTGCAGTTGGTTGCAAGATGCCTTACCCTGGCTGGACAAATTTTAAGAATGCCATAATTCAGGTTGCTAATATTCTAAAGGAAGTTGGGATCATTGAGGGCATTCAGCGGTACTCTTTGAAATATGTGGATCTAATTCCTTTTGCTGATCTACAGAAGCAGGTTTCATCTGTAAGACTTCGCCTAAATATAGGCGACCACATACTATCAAAGGAAGTGTTCCTGCTTAGGATCGAAATTCCTCAAGATGATTTTATAAACGTCGTCCAACTTGTATCGTCTGCACTTGTAACTGCACAGGATAAAACCACGAAACAGGGATTAGTTGTTGATATTGATACTATTCGCGACGTCGGCAACCAGCAGTTTAATGATTTAATTTCTGGGTTAGGAAATAATTTAGATATAATTCATAATAAGAATAAGGCGATATTTTTCGATTGGTGCCTCACTCCTGAAACATTAGATTTCTTGGAGCCCACCTATGAATGAAATGATTTTATCTCTACCATTTCTACCCATGAATGAATATGACGAGGGGCATGCTCTAAGTACTGTGTCTGTTGTCGTGAGACTTTTCGCTCTGCCGCTCCTTACCGTTCAAATTGATAATCAGCAGAGGGAGTTAAATAAGTCTCTATTCAAAAAAGATGTGTACCAATCTGCTGTTACTCCTTCAAGCCTTGACCAATCCAGAAGCATATTAACAGGCGAGTACCATCAAGGACATGATCCCATAGCCGCGAAGCTCAACCCTTTTATAGAAGAATTGAATTCTTGGGTGGATTCGATAAGCCTCCCTAATAAGTGGATAGTGGAAGGTATTCATCCACCTACGTTGGAATGCAGGAAATTAGCAAAAGTGGTTGTTCTGCAATTATTAAAAAATTATTCGATTTATCCTTCCCGAATAAGCGCGACCATTGAGGAGGGGATATTTATAAATTATATTAACCATGTGGATAGACTTGATTTATCGATTGAAGTCTATAACGATTTAGATATTGCAGCAATAGTCACACGTGATAAAGAAATAATAATGTCAGCGGATATTGCAAATGAAAATTTTACAGAGATTATTCAGATTTTTAAAGCAAGGCAGCTATCCTAAAACTTTATTGATCAAGGGCAGGACAAAATTATCGTCATCGGCTTTTCAAGACGACGATAAGTTATTTCGTGCTTTTCAAAAAGATGATTTAGATGAAAATGAAAATATTAGATTAGAGACAATAAAGTTTCCCGACATTTCTAGTAATTGGAGCAGATTTTCTGTCGCTAAGGATGTCAAATTCAGAAAAAATGGACTTAAAACGGACGGGTGTTACTCAATTACCGTGTTGGTGTCTCGATTCAAGAAAATTGCAACACCAGTTCATCATCCAATTTCTGATTGTGTCTATCCGAATTATGCACATGTAGAAATACGCGTTCTCTATGAAGGAGAAGACGTTCTTTTTGAACCCCCAAGAGGACGAAAAATAAAACCAAAAAGTAAAAAGCTCGAATACCGCCAGAATCTCAAAGACTCCTTACAAATCGAACTCCGTTCAGAATAGCTTTATTTATATAATTGGTACTTTAGATTTCGTAAGAGAGCAGGTTTGCCTTATTGACTTTTGCTCGGGTCTCGGGTCAGACCTGAGTAACGTTCTGGAAAGAAAAGATTTTTGGGAAAATAGAGGTCGTTTTTAGATCTTAGAAGCCTCTTTTTAATACCGAAAAGAGTGCTTTAAGAAAAAGTTCTTTGCTCCCCTCCCACCTCGCGCACGGGGGCAGGTAAAGAAAGTCGGATAAGTGATATGCCGAGAGTAGATTTCGAGAATCTTTCGGAAAAAGAGACTGCGCGGATCTATATCGCTGGAACCGTTGCGGAGGCAAAAGAAATTGAGACATTATTAAGCGGGCGCGGGATTGACTATTCCATCGAATTGGAAGAGTTCATCCGCCCCGTTTTCAATTTAATGGGATCGACGTATGTCGGAGCAACGTTTTACGTAAGATCGGGTCAGGCCGAGTTTTGCCGTACGCTTCTTAAAGAAAAGGGATTTGCCCCCGGAATCCTGGAAGATTCTTGAGCATGAACCGGTTCGGACCGGGAGAAATATCAGATCCTCTCCGGCCCTTCGACTAAAGCTCAGGATTTCACCTCGCGCGCGGGAGGCAACTAAAGTGATGATGCTTGTCAATCCCATCGAAAACAGGTTATCCTGATCCGTACCGGAGGAAATAGCCATGGCATTTCTGTTGCTCAAATGGCTGCATGTCTTCTCCGCCATCGTCGCGGTCGGCGCCAACGTCACCTACGGAATCTGGCTGGCCCGAGCCGGCCGCAACCCGGAGGCCCTGCCCTTCACGCTCCGCGGAATCAAGGTGATCGATGATCGTATCGCCAATCCGGCGTACGGGCTGCTGCTCGTCACCGGGCTCGCGATGGCGTATGTCGACGGCCTCCCGCTCACCACCCCCTGGCTGCTGACGGCACTGATCTTATACGTGCTCGTCGCGCTGACCGGCTTCTTAGGATACACCCCCACACTTCGGCGCCAGATCGAGGTTCTGGACCGCGAAGGGTTTCAGTCGCCCAACTACCAAGCCCTGGCCCGCCGCGGGGGGAGGCTCGGAATGGTCCTGGCCGTTCTGGTGACCGTCATTATCTTCTTAATGGTGGTCAAGCCGGGGTTGTGGGCATGAAGGCCATGAAAATCCCGGTGACATTTTAGCGGAACCGTTTGACGGAAGGGACTATGGATCGGAAACCCATCGGTCGCGCCGTCGTGCCCGTGGCCTTGGCGCTGATCATCGCCGGGGTGATCGTCCTCGGCGCCCGGCGTCTGGGCGTGGCCACGATGGTCATCATCGGCGGCTCGGCGGTCATCGCCTACTTCGTATGGCTGGCCACCGCCTGGCGGCGGCCGGTCGATCCCTCGAGAGTTCTTTCGCCCTATCTCGTGCTCATTGCGATGGAGCTGATCCACATGGGTGAGGAGCAGGTGTCGGACTTTCCGAGCAGCCTGCGGCAAATCTTCGATATCCCCCCCACGTTCGATCTCCTGACCCACGCGCTGGTCCTGATGGGCGGCGTCAACGCACTAGCCATCCTCGCGGCGGTCGGGCTGCGCTCGCGCCATCGGGTCGCCCAACAGTTTTCCGGTTACATGGTCTGGTTCTACGTGATCGGGCCGGGCGTGGTGAACGCCGTTGCGCATGTCACCTTCCCGTTCCTGGTCGGCAGGCTGTATTTCTCCGGCCTCGTGACGGTGATCCTGCCTACCGTGGCCGGTGTCGTCACCCTCGTCCGGCTCATCCAGGGTGACATCGCGG